>JBAZOP010000003.1 GCA_041648665.1 bacterium
CGGCGGGGAGGGGCATGATGTCCGCGAGCGTCAACGGCTTGTCCACCCAGTCTCCGCACGCTCCCGTGTGCAGGTTGCGTCGCACGCACACCACGCGCCAGCACGTCTCGCACGTCCGCTGCGGCGGGGGCTGCACCATGTGCGGCACGTCTCGCGGCACCGTCGTTGTGTAGTGCTCACCGTGGCAGTCGGAGCACGGCGCCGGGTCGATGCGCGACTTGTCCCAGTAGCAGCCCGCGCACGGGGAAGGCTTCGGGGGCTGCTCAACCTCCTGGTCGCGCGGGTCGGGGTGCGGCGGAGCGAGAGAAGCTTCCATAGCCGCCAGTTTCTCGACTACGATTACCACACTTTGCAGCAGCGCGTTCTCGCTGGACAGGCCGGTAGCCAGGTTGAGTAATCGCATTGCTTCACGCCACTGATACTCCCGATCAGTGAACCCGGGGCCTTGGCTATCGAGCCCCACTGCCTCGACGGCGGAAGGGGGTTGCGAAGGCGCATTCCCATACTGCTTCTCAGGGGCGGGGAGGGGCTTGAATTGCGTGCAGCCGTCGAACGTGAGCACCTTGCACTTCGATGGATCGAAGGCGGCGCACCGACTCTCGCACGTCCGCTGCGCCGCTGGCTCGCACGCATCGGCCAGCTTGCGAAACGCGCTCGCGGTGCCCTTCCAGTCGGTGCCGTCGTCGGTGGGTGAGGGCTGCACAGTGGCAGGGTCGGCAGCGGGGGAGGCGGCATGCATCGGACACGACGCCTTGCTACACCCGTTGCAACCGGCACACTTCCGCGCCGCCTCGACCACCGCGCGCATGGCGTCGCGTTCCTTCTCTACCTCGGTCCTGCGACGAGCTTGATACTGCGCCGTTTCGATCCACTGGGCGCGTCCCCGGTCTGCTTCGATGCGCTCTTTCTCGGCTTTGCACTGCGCCGACACTGCGACAGTGAGCCTTGTGCACGTCTCGCGAAGTTCCGCCTTGTACTCATCCCGCTCCTTCTCGGCCTTGCGCTGGGAGGCGAGGGCGGCGTCACGCTCCGACTTCACGCCTCCGACCTCGATGCGAAGGTAGGCGATCAGATCCTCCGCATCCCTCACCCGTGCCTGCGCGGCGTCGCGCTCTGCAATGGCGGCGTTGTACTGCACGAGCCCAGGAACGGTCTCCTGCGCAGGGGCGGAGGCACAAGACGGGCAGAGAGAGGGAGGGGGCGTCTGTAGGTATACTGGTTTGAACGTCACGGGGTCGTGCGGGTTGTCGTTGTCTCGGTACAGAGTGGCCTGCATGTCGTGCCTATAGTCCGACGATGGCATCCACAGCGGCTGTCCGTTACTGCTACTGATGGCAACCCACCCGACCGGCTCCCCCTGCGGCGGCGCGGGGACGACTTCGGCGAGACGGCTCTTCAAATCCGCCAAGGCGTTGTCGCGAACGGTGCTCACGCGCGCCTCGGAGACGCTGCGCAGAACATACCCGGCCACCTCAAGATCCTTCGGCTCAGCCCGCACATACAGCGATGCGTCCAAAGGACCGCAATCGTCTGCGCCCACCGGAGCCTTGTACAGCCGCATCTTCTGCGGCTCTAGCCATTCAACGGTCTCGATGACATCGCGGATTTTCATGCACACCCCCCGCCGACCGCCTTGCGGTTCTCTTCCTTCTTGAACTTGTACGCGACCCGCGTCTCCTTCGGATAGAACCACGCGCGCAGCTTCACCTTCCCCTTCGTCAGATACTGGATCGCCAGCCTGTACGTCGTGTCCGGGCGGTTCTCTCCGCTGAGCCACCTGTACACGGTCGGCTGCTTGACACCCAGCGTTTCCGCCAGCCACTTCTGACTGCGCCCGAACTTGCGCCCCGACACCAGCCAGTCCCTGAGCATTCTTCCTGCGGAAGGTAGTTCCATGCGGCCAATATACGCGCCCGTATGAAAAAGTCAACGCATCCGTATTGACTTCCGCTGGACAGATGGATACTCTCAAGCCGCATGGGACTTTCGCTCGCACAGCTCAAGATGCGCCGCTCTGGCATCACGGCAACGGACATCTCCGCCATCCTTGGTGAGAACCCCTGGCACAAGCCCATCGACGTGTGGATGGACAAAATGGGCTACACGCCGCTGGAGAAGCCGGGCGGCGAGCGCGCGGACATGGGCAACGCCTTCGAGTCCGCGGTCGCGCAGTATTACAAGAGGACGCAGTGCCCGACCGGCAAGCACTGGCGCATCTACAAGCCCACGGTCACCATCCGCAGCAAGCAGTGCGAGTGGGCCCTGGCGACCCCGGACAGGTACGTGTTCGAGAACGATGCGGGCGTGTCCTTCATCAGCGCCAGTGGCTTGGATGCCATGAGCGGAAAGGCGCACCATCTTCTTGAGGTGAAGCTCGTCGGTCCGAGAGCCATGGACAAGTGGCTCTTGCGTAATGACGAGCCCGAGGTCGAATGTGACGCGGACCGCCTGCCGACGTACGTCTACTGTCAGGTGCAGTGGCAGATGTTCGTGACGGAGCACTACAAGCGGTGCGACGTTGCTGCGCAGCTTGGGGGCACCAGCTTCCGGGTCTTCAATATCGACAGGGACGACGCGTTCCTGGATCATGCCGTCAAGACAGCGGAACGCTTCTGGGCCCGCAACGTGGTGGGCAAGGCCACCCCCGAGCCTGACGGCAGCGAGTCGTACAAGGGCTTCCTGAACCAAACCTTCCCGGATGCGAAGGTCGTCGATCTCGTGCCCGCTCCAGCAGAAGCGGAGCAGATCGCACGCAGCTACAAGGACGCTTGCGCTCTGAAGGCCGAAGCCGATGAAGATCGTGAGACGTGCTCGCAGCAGCTCAAGACGATCATCGGCAGCGGCGCGGGCATCGAGGGGTCGTGGGGCAAGGCGACGTGGCTTACCTCGCGCGGGCAGGTGGACTACAAGAAGCTCTGCGAAGCGCTCAAGGTGCCGCAGGGGACGATCGAGAAGTACAGGGGCACGAACCGGGTTCTTCGCGTCACGATGAAGGGTGAGAAGTAGGAGGAAACATGTTGGGGAACGTCTTGATCTGTGATGTGGAAACGACTGGGTTGGACCCGGACTCGGACTTTGTGATCGAAATCGCCGCGGTCGGCTACAACGTGCCAAACCATAGTGTCGTCGAAGCATTCTCGTGCGTCGTCAGCTCTACCGACGACAACAAGGCCGAGGCGATCAACCATATTCCATCGGCCATCTTGTCGCTCTCCAGTAAGTGGCCAACGGATGTCTGGAACATCGCCAACGCCATGAGCATAGGGTGCGACGCTGTCCTCGCCCACAACGCGTCGTTCGATTACCAGTGGGTGGAGAAGACCGTAGCGGAGAGGCTGTACAATCTCCCCTGGATCGACACCTGCGACGGGATCACGTGGCCCAAGCAGGCCAAGCCCGGCTCCTCGTTGATCTCGCTCGCCCTGGAGCATGGTCTCGCCGTCGTCGATCCTCATCGCGCGCTCTCGGACTGTCTGCTGCTAGCCCGTCTGCTCACGCGTTGTGCCGAACTCGGCCACGACGTTCAGGCAATGCTCGCCAGGGGGCTGCGCCCACAGACGCTCGTGCAGGCGCTGGTGTCCTTCGAGGAGAGAGACAAGGCGAAGGAACTTGGCTTTCACTGGGACAGCGCCAACAAGCGATGGATCCGCCGCATGCCCCTTGAGGATTGCGCCGCCCTGCCATTCTCGGTACGACCAGTCTGAGGAGACTACCATGCCGAAGGTTGATACGATCGTCACCAAGTTCACCCAGGAAGAGCTTGCCACTGCGCTGTGCCGCGCCCATCTCGCCTACTTCGGCGAGACGCCCGCGGATCCGTGCCTTGCCTGCGCATGGGCGCACAACGTGCTGGAGTGCGGCAGGGACGCCCACGGCGTGATCTCCAGCTGCCGGTGTTTCAACCTGGGCAACATCACCATCGCTGCGAAGGACTACGAGTCCGTCCCCTACTGGCAGATCGTCTGCTCCGAGCAGCAGCGCAACGGCGATGGGTCGCTCAACGGCAAGTGGGTCAGCACCGTGATGCGCTTTGCAGCGTTCGACTCGCTGCTGGACGGGGCGATCTTCTACTGGGCGCTTCTTGCGCGTCGGCCTCGCAGCCTTGCGGCAATGCGGACCGGCGACGGCTACAAGTTCGGCCTAGCCCTTGGGGCCGATCACTACATGACCGCCAACCCTGAGCCATACGCTAGGTCGCTCGCGTCTCTTGCGCGAGAAGGCGCAGCACTCGTACAGGGCTTGGCAATCCAGGACACCTCTGGTGACGCAGATCGCGCCGGGCAGCTGATGAACATGATCGCGCTGACTCTGGACGAGTCGGTGCGCGACTTCTTGAATCCACCAAAGGACGAAGGGGAATCTAATACATGACCAACGGAAACGTAGAACAGAAGGACTCCGCCATCACGCTCCTGCGCAAGGACGTGGAATCCCAGATCGAGAGGGCGCGGGCGCTCATCGAGCCTGCGCTGCCGAAGTCGTGTGACTTCAAGCAGCTCGTTGCCAAGACGCTGGTGGCCATTCAGAGCACGCCCAGCCTCGCGGACACCAACGCCGTCTCGATCTTCTGGTGCTTCGTGCACGCCGCTGAGCTGGGGCTGTCGCTCGACGTGTCGAGTCAGGAGGCCCACATCATCCCGTTCGAGGACAAGAAGCACGGACGCGGCAAGCGGGCCAAACTCATCACCGGCTACCGCGGCCTCGTCAAGCTCGCCTTGCAGCATCCGAAGGTGCTCAGTGTCCACGCCAGGGCGGTCTGCGAGAAGGACAAGTTCGAGTACGACGAGGGGTCCACTCCGTTCGTTGTGCACAAGAGGTTCCTGGGAAGCGATCATCCCGGTGAGGTGATCGCCGCGTATGCGGTCATCAGCCTCCAGAACGGCGGTAGGATCGTCGGTGTCATGTCCAGGTTCGACGTGGACAAGGTGCGCGCCATGTCCCGCGGGTCGAGCGACCCCGACTCGCCGTGGACGAAGTGGTACGACCAGATGGCGGCGAAGACCGTCCTTCGCAACACCCTGAAGCAGAGCCCCAGGTCAGTCGAGGCGGAGAAGGCTCTCGCGCTCGAAGACGCGGCTGAGCAGGGCGTGATCGAGCCCGGCGAGGAGATCGTCGTGGCCAAGCGCGGCCAGCCAGCCCAGGGACGGGTGAGCAGGATGCGAGGCCGGGTTGCGCAGCAGGCAGAGGCGGAACCGACGAACAACGGTCGCGACGAAGAGCCGCCGCCGGATGATCTGCCGTGATCCTGTACGTGATCTACCGCCCGACCACCTCGGACCACTCTGGCAAGTGGGTTGTGCGAAAGCACTACATCCTGCCAGGGGTTCCGGTGGGCGTGCCCGACTCAACCGGAGCGGTGCTGGCCGACACCCTGGAGCAGGCCCGTGCCCAAGTCCCCGCTGGGCTGGAGTGCATCGTGCGGCATCCCGACGACGATCCGGTGATCGAAGAGACTTGGCTGTGATACCATCGATCGCATGAGACTCGCCCTCGTCCTGCTCTGCACTTTCGTCTGCGGCTGCGGCAACTGCAATCCGGTCCACAACCCCGTCTCCTCCGAGTACCCCTGCGGCACCCGGGCGCATGCGTGCTCGACAGCGCCGCTGAGCTGCTGCTGGAACGATCTCGTGTGCGGCGGAGAGGTCGGCAGCGGGTGCCCGGCTGGGATGTGCTGCTACGGTGGGGACTCGTTCGCCGCGCGCCAGGACGGCGGCAACGCCGCACCGTCGAGGCAGTGGCAACCCTGAATCGTTGTGGTACTCTTGAAGCAGTGGCACCGGCTGACGCGGCCCCCCCCTCCGCGTCGTCGGTGCTGCTCTTTATCAGAAGCCCATGCGGAAGGGCGAGTTCGGATCACTCTCGTGGCGGATCTCGTCCACATCGCCATCGCGATTCATCCCCTTGTAAAGCCGGTCTGGGAAGTTCACGACGAGCCCTGGAACCGCGCCCACGTTGCGGTACCCGTGCACGACCCCCGGGGGAACGATCAGCATGCACGGGTTGGAATCGCCCATCCACAGCTTCATCGACTTGCCGTACGTGGGCGAGCCCTTCCGGTTGTCCCAGAGCATGATCAAGAAGTCTGACGGCCCTGTGAAGCAGAACATGTCCGTCTGCTCCTTATGCTCATGCGGCCCGCGGTCAACGCCGGGGCCGGTCATGGACAAGTAGCACATGGCAGGAACGGGGATGTTGTCGGACGCGAACTTCAGGTTCGCCCACTTCGCGCACCGCTTGATCTCGTCGTGCCTAAGAAGCTCGCACAGCCAGCCCCTATCGTCCGTGTGCTTGCTCAGGATCGCAAAGTATATACCCTCCAACCAGTTGCCTTCTTTTTTGAGTTCCACAACTACCTCCTGCCGCACGTGATGACCGTGTCGTCCCCAACGGTGAGAGACAGCCCGCTGTGCGCCAGCGTGTCCTTGATGACTACGCGCCTTCCGACCAGAGCATCCTCCAGGCGGGGCACGCCGACAATCCGGCTGTCCTCCATGATGACCGAGTGCGACACGGTAGACTCGACGACGCACGCTCTGTCGCCAATCGACGTGAATGGGTCAATCCTTGAGTTGCAGATGCTCGCGCCCAAACCGATGATGACCGGGCCTCGGATCGTGGAGTTCTGGATAATGGCCCCGTTGCCAACGCGTACGCGGCCCCACAGCTTGCTCTTCTCATCTATGTGCGCCCCTGCGCTACCAGACTCCAGGAGGCTGTCCAGAACCGTGTCGTTCGCGAGCAGGAGGTCGTCCTTCTTGCCGGTGTCGAGCCACCACGATGTGACCATCGAGTAGCCGACCTTGCCGCCCATCTCGATCAGCTCCTCGATCGCATCGGTGATCTCCAGCTCGCCTCGCTTCGACGGCTTGATTCGATCGATCGCCTCGAAGATGCGCGCGCGGAACAAGTAGATCCCCACGAGAGCGAGATTCGAGATGCGCTCCTTCGGCTTCTCGATCAGCTGGACGATCCCGCCATCCTTGTTGAGGACAGCAACGCCATACGATGCCGGGTTCGAGACCTCCTTGAGCATGACCGCCGCGTCCACGCCCTTCTGCCATACAAACTCCTGGACCGGAGCAACGATCGACGTGCCGATCAGGTTGTCTCCAAGGTACATGCAGAAGTCGCTGTCGCCCAGAAACGGCTTCGCCACCAGAACCGCGTGGGCAAGCCCAGCAGGCTGCTCCTGGCGGATGAATGTGAACTTCACGCCCCACTTAGTTCCGTCCCCGAGCGCTTGCTGAATCTCAAGCCCGGTCTCGGGCGAGATGATCACCCCGATGTCCCTGACGCTCGCGCGCGCGAGGCTCTCGATGACGTAGAACAGGATCGGCTTGTTCGCCACGGGCACGAGCTGCTTCGCTCCGCTGTACGTGATCGGACGAAGTCGGGTTCCACAACCCCCCGCGAGGACGAGTCCCTTCACTTCGGCCCCACGCCGAGCCCCAAGCGCTCGCGGTTGTACTTTGCCTTGGCCTTCTCGCACCAGTCCAGGTGCTCCAGGTACCAGCGGACGGTGTGGCGTATGTCTTTCTCGAAGTCGCGCTTCGGCAACCACCCCGTATGCCTCCACAGCTTCGATGCTTCGATTGCGTAGCGAAAGTCGTGCCCCGGGCGATCCGTCACGAACCCGATCAGCCTGCGGTATCCGTTCTGGTTCTCTCGTAGCCAGCTGAGCGCGTCGCAGATCGAATGCACGACCTGTAGCGTGTTCCGCTCTTGGCTACTACCAATGTTGTAGACCTCCCCAGGCGTCCCATCGGTCGCCACACGTATGAGCGCTTCGCAGTGGTCGTCCACATGGATCCAGTCACGCACGTTCATGCCGTTGCCGTAGACCGGGATGGGCTTGCCCTCGATGGCGTTCAAGATCGTGAGCGGGATGAGCTTCTCGGGGAACTGGTAGGGGCCGTAGTTGTTCGAGCAGTGCGTGATGATCGTCGGCATCCCGTAGGTCTTGTTGTACGCGCGCACGAGGTGGTCCGACGCGGCCTTCGTCGCTGCGTAGGGTGAGTTGGGAGCATACGGGCTGTTCTCGGTGAACTTCGCGTCATCCATCCCAAGCGACCCGTAGACTTCATCGGTGGAGACGTGGATGAATCGGCACGAGCCTGAGCAGCCGCTGCCGCTGCTCCAGTAGTCCTTCACGGCGTTGAGCATCCTCGCTGTGCCCGCAACGTTGGTTGACACGAACGGCATGACCCCGTCGATGGATCGGTCCACGTGGGTTTCAGCGGCGAGGTGGAACACGACCGTGGGCTTGAACCACGCAATCTCGTTGTAGAGATTGCCGGTCCTGATGTCCAGATCCGCAAACTCGAACCGAGGATCTTCAGCCACGTCGGCGAGGTTCTCCATGCTGCCCGCGTAGGTAAGCGCGTCAATGATGTACACGCTGACCTCGGGCTCCTTGAGCAGCATGCGCACAAGGTTCGATCCGATGAAGCCTGCGCCACCCGTTATGACGTACCTCTTTTCGCCGCTCACTTTCCCGGCTCCCGCTCCCTGGCCTCCGCCGAGATGTTGAAGCGCTGCTCGTACTCGCGACACTTCTTCAGCAGCCGCGTGTTCTCGTTCTTGTACCAGCTGATCTTGTCCTGCATTGCCCAGTACCGTGAGGCGTACCAGCCCATCTTCTTGCTCAGCGGCGCGAGCACCTTGTACAGCACGTCCACGTCTCCCTTGGAGAGCTTGCCAAGGAGCACACCCGCAAGCAGAGCCTCCTTGGAGGCCTGCACATCGGCCCCATCCTGCTGGTCAGTGTAGCCAGCTGGCGGGGCCTCTGGGTACTCGTCCGGGAGACGCGCGGCCCGGTCAAGGTCGGCGGTCTCCACCACAGCTTTCTTCTTTTCAGTCATCGCTTCCTCCGTCTCCCTCCGGAACATCGCCCCCGAGCTGATCTCGAATCGCCTGCGTAACGACCTCGAACGGCACCACCTGCTTGGGCCGGAAGTTGTACCGAGTGATTCGCTTGCCGTCGATCTCCTCGATCGAGGATCGGATCTCGCCCACAACGTGGACCCACATCCCCTTGCGCAGCCTGTCGGCCATCTTCACGGCGAAGTCCCCGAACCACGCGAACGTCACCCAGGTCGTGTCCTCCTCCCACTTGTCGTTCTTCAAGTAGGGGATGTTCGCGGCAGCAACGACCTGGAGCCGCTTCTGCCCGTTTAGAAGCGTCTTCATCGACGGATCTTTGGCGATCCGCCCGAGAAATGTGAACGTTGCGATTCCGCGCATCGACGATCTCCTCGCTTTGGGAATATACGAGAGCGTAAAGCGTCGAAAGGGGCCTGTCAACAGGGAACGGATCAGGCCGCGCGCTTGATGATCTGCGGTCCGAAGTGCTTTCCAGCGAGGTATCCGAGCCCGGCGAAGACGAGCAGGGTGACGATCTTCCCCGTCGAGAAGCCGCCTGCGTAGTTCGGGGGCACGAGGCACTTGGGCCGGAACGGCAGAAGGTCGGGGTCCACGTGCCCCACGTACTGGATCTCGGACAGCTTGCGCTTCTTCGTGCTGATGTACTGGAGCCCGCCGTGATCCTTGTCGGTGTCTCCGCCATCCACGCTCTGAAGCCAGTCCTCCGCGGCGTTCATGTCCACGCAGGTGAACGTGTGCGTGAGCAGGCCCGAGCCGACGACGAGGTAGCAGCCGGGGAAGAAGGACCAGTCGGCCTTCCATGCGCCGAACTTCCGGGCGAAGTCGATGAAGCCCTTGTTGTTGCCGCCGCTGAACGCTGTGCCAGCTTCGTAGGGGAGCCACAGGTTCGGGTCTGCGACCCCGCTTCGCCGCTGGTTGCCACGCACAACGAGGCCGCAGGTGGAGACGCCAACCGTTGCGTACGTCTCGTAGTTCTCGACGTGGAAGGGCCGGTCCAGGTCCCAGTAGGCACCAGGAGGTAGGGGGCCAAGGATGTCCTCGAACTCCGCACGCGCCGCAGGGTTGCCGCTCCACGCCGAGAGGCCGATCATGCTCTTGGCGTTCGCGATGATGACCTCGCGCCGCCCCGCCGGGGTGGAAGGAGTTGCGATCTCGCGGAGAGGAATTGCTGCACCCATGGGTTAGCCCGTGTACATGATCGACGCGTCGTGCATGGCCTGCGCGAACGAATACGGTTTCGGATCGTCTTCGCTGAACATGCGCCTGTATGACCAGCTTCCATCCGGGGAGTAGATGAAGATGGTGTCGAAGAACCGCTCGAAATTGTCCGCGATCTCGAACACACCCTCGTCATCAACAGTGATGTGAAGTAGCTCCGTAACAAACCGCTGGTTTGCCGGATCGCTGAGCCACTTTTTCTTGGACATGTTGTCGTCCGCGCTCCACGACTTCGCCGCGTTGTCGAATACGGCTTCCACGAACCGACGAACTTCCTCTGGCAACGCGACGCCCTTTGCGGATCGCCTTACCGCCGCGGGACGGCTACGTTCCACATCGTACCCGAACTTCCCCCCGCGCGCTTTTCGTGTCGCTTTCTCGATCGCGTCCGCGTCGGCAGTGCTAGGCCCCCACGGAGGCCGCTCTTCACCAGCTTCGCGAGCAGCCGTAGAGAACGACACAATCGACCCGACAGCCATGGCGGCGATCTGGTCGTACGCCATTGGCTCTCGCGTATCCACGACAGTGCCGTACTCGTCCTCCCATGACTTTGGGGCCTGATCCTCGAAACCGATCTTGATGCCACCTACCTCCACCGTACCGGAATATTTGGATCGACCAAGATATTCGACCCGGATCTTCGCGTCGCCAATGTACCGCGTTGCCATGCTACGCCGCCTTCCTCCACAACTGATGGAGCAGGAAACCAACGATCGCTCCGCCGACAACAGCCGCGACCTTCGCGCTGCCCCCACCCTTAGCGAACACCAGCTCACCGCGCGCCCACGGGGCCAGCAGCGTGCGCCACACGGCCTCCTGGCACTCGTTGGCTTGGTAGATGTGCGCCTGCTTGTCGTCGGGCGGGAAGTCCGGTGGGTACACGCCCAGGATGAACAGCGCACCGATCCCAATCGCTTCCGCAACGGGGATGCCCAGGTCGATGTCGATCGGTTTCGCGCCCACGCTGTCGCCCAACGACAGGGCCGTCTCGCGCGTCCCTGGGTAGGTGGGCGGCAGGATCTTGGAGTGCGTGACGATCATCATCTTCTCGCCGCGCGACGCGCTGGAGGCGAAATCGAGCCAGTGCTGCCCAACCTTCGTGACCCTCCAGGTCTCGCCCTTCGCTCGCTCTGCGTACGAGGGCTGCGCGCCCTTCCACCCGCCGTGCATGCCATCCACCACGTACAACGCGCTCACCGCATCGGAGTCACCCGTGTTCTTGATGATCTGTCCGATGCCCCAGCCGCCTGCGGAAAAGCCCACAAGTCCGATGAGCCCGCTCGGGTCTGCGCCATGCTCTTCGATGAACGGACGCAGGAACTCGCCACCGTGCGCGTCCTGGTAGTTCTTGACCCAGGCCTGATGGTTGTCCGAGCCCGCAGCAGAGACGGGGATCGACAGCACGACCGGGCGCACAGATTCGTCAGGCCACAGCTCGCTCAGAAGCGGTCCGCAGATCGTCGGCGTGCAGGAGAAGTCGGTGATCAAGATGGGGCGGGGCATGTGGGTCTTCCTACTTCCAGTCGAACGCCTTCACCCAGAAGTCCAGCCCGGGTCCGTTGCCGAACGTGTGCTGAAGCCTCCTCGTGACAGCTTCCTCACACGCGGAGAAATTCGGCCCTACGCAGTCGATGTTCACCATCGTCACCAGTTGGTCTTCGTGACCCTTCTGCTTGCTGAAGTCCATACCCTTCGCAAGTACGTCCTGCGGAGCCCAAGCGTCCACAAGTTGGTAGTAGCGCTTCGTCTCGGAGATGACGGAGCTTTCCACTCGAACAACGCAGCGAATTTTGCCATCTGACATTTTCACGATCGTTCTCCTTCACCGCTGGTGCGTCTTGTCCGTCAGCGAGTCGTAGTGCTCACCTTTGTGGCCCTCGTGCAGCGTGCAATAGTGCCACCGGCTTCCCGCCTGCCACGCGAACTGGCAGCGGTTCGTGGGGTCCAGGAAGGAGTAGCCGTGGCGAGCGTTCGGGATCAGACGCTGCGTCGCATCGTCACACAGCGAGTCCATGTGCTGTCCACTGTGCCCCTTCTCCCTGGTGCACATAAACGTTCGCTTGCCGCTCTTCCACGTGTACTCGCACCGATTTGGGGGCTTCCAGCCCTGCGCCTTGGGATCCGTCAAGCGACTGTAGGCGTTGGGTGCCGCCCGGCCTGACAGAAACGACTTCACTTCATCCGGCGTGCCCTCGAAGATGCGGTGCCACGCGGGTTCGTCCGGTGCCGAAAGCTCGACGACCAGGATCGGAGCCCCACGCTTCTCGGACCAGTAGGCGCACTTCTTCAGGATGCGGACCTTGGCACCGGGGAAGCCCGCGACGTTGACGCCGCGGGAGTCGGTCGCGAACTTCTCCGCTTCCTGCGCGACCGTGGCAGCCTTCAAGGCTTCGATGCGAGGCACAGCGGCTTGAACTACGCGAGCGCTGACGTGAGAGCGCTGGGGAGTCTCGTTGTGACAAGCGTTCTTCTTCGCCCACGCGCTTGGTACTTCCTGTGCGAAAACCGTGTAGGACTTGCCAAGACGCTCAGACAGCCTGTCTCGCACAGCGGACTCGCAGGCTTTCTCGCTTGGGTCAGAGCACTCGACCACAACCTGTGTGATCTCTCTCTCGCCTTTCGTCGAACCCATCGGCGCGGTTGTCCGCAGATACGGATCTGCGCTCTTGATGTCTTCTCTCTTGAAACAATCAAGAATCATCTGCAAGTTGTGCTTATAACACCTGTTGAAAGGCTGCTCGATAACAACATAACAGATCATGACAACTCCTATATCGTCTCGACTTCAACCACCGGAGGGTTCCCCTCCCGATGCCCAACGATTCTCATTCTCCTGCCGAACAAAACCGTCTCCCTGTCATGCGCGGTAGGGGCGGCGAGGAGCCATTCCGAATGCTCTGTCGTCACAAACACATCCGTCGTCGGGCACGTCAGCTCTGCCACAACCGGGTTGCCGCGCACGACCGTCATCACGTGCTTGCCATACGCGTACTCTGTCGCCGCCTCAAACGATGGCGTCCACGACTCAAGAGGCCTCGTCTCGACAATCGTTCCGACCTTCGATGACAAGAGCTTGCCACCGTGCGCGCTGTGAAGACCTCGGTACACGGTGATGGTCGGCTTCCCGATTTTAGCTACCGTCTCGTCCGAAACCGCCTTCATTGCCAAAGCGATCTTCCTCGGATCGTAGTCCTCTTTCGCACGCTCGCCCGTGAACATGTCTCGCGTCGCGATCTGCATCTTGCCGGTGTCGTAGTGGTAGATCACGGTCCTGCTAAGCGCTCCTCGCGGGTCCAGCGTGAACCGGAACGTGCCGTCTTCGTCGTCGTACGGAGCCCCCGGTGTATCTGCCCCGGTGGCAAGCCCGCTCGCTTTCGCAATGCTCATCATCACGAGCGTCGGCTCGCAAACCGCAGACGCCCTCCACTGGCTGACCATGAACTCAAGGATCTGGCGCGTCACCGGGTCCGCAGACCAGTTGCGTCGCGCGCTTCGACTCCTTCGGCCAGCCATGCCCAGGATTCTACAACGACTCGCCAAATTCGACACGCGGCGCGACCCCGCCATCGGCCTGTCGCGAGATCGTATTGGTTACCGCTCGCTCTGCCACAGATCGCAGCAGAACATCTGCGGAGAATACGGCAACTTGGAAGCATCCTTCGGCTTGATACCCGTCGAAAGCCGCCAGTTCTGGTACCCGACGTTCGCGCACTGCGCTTGCCGGTTGAGCCACCCGCAGTTGGCGCACATGGCCCCGCCGCTTGGCACGCGGGAGCCCCACTTGTGGTCGGGCGGAAACGCGAACACCCCGTTCTTGATCCTGCACACGCACTGGCCACCGTCCGCGTGTGTCTCCATCTCGACGAGGTACGTGTAGTAGTGCTCGTTCTCGCGAATGTGCGCCATTGCGATGGCAAAGTAGACGAAGGGATCCCCGCGCGCGATGTCGGCGTGTTCCTGCTCCACCCACATGCCGACGACCATCTGCTCGACCTGATCGTCGTTCAGCGCAACGCCCAGGCGCGAAGCGATGTGCTTCACGTCCGCGTTGCTGAAACGCTTGCGAGCCATGACCTTACTTGGAGATGAGCGTCTTGATCGACGCCGCCGCGACGAGCACGCCGACGACGGCTGCGCCCATGGCGATCGGCTTGGCGTACTTGGTGATCGTCAGCACGATGCCCATGTACTTCTTCTCGTAGGCTGCGGCCAGCGTGTTGATCCGCTTCTCGGCGATCGGCAGCGCGATGTTCAGAAGCTCAGGGATCTTCGGCTTGGCTGCATCCACAAGTCCCGGGATCTTCGGCTTCACCACCGTGTCGATCACTTCGGCCAGCTTCGGCTTCGCCGTATCGATCAGCTCGGGCAGGCGTGCCTTCGCAACGTCGATCGCCATGTTCGCCACGACGGGGACGACCTGATTGATCTTCTCCTCGACGGGGGGCCACACCGCGCCCAGGATCTGCTGGGTCAGCTGGCTCGCGAGCGCCGACACGTCCAGCGACCCGGTGACGCTGAACCCGAGCCCCTGAAGGTTCGGGGCGGCTGAAAGTCTGCGAACGGGAGGAGCCTTGGGGTAGACCCGGTACATCTCGTACATAGGCCTGATTCTACCGCAGGATCACCGGAAACTGAAAGCGATCGGGTCCGCGATGAGAAGCTCGCCGGGCTGGGCTGGCGCAAGCGAAGCTCCCGCTCTGAACTCCACGCCCTTCCCGCTCTTGCCGAACAGCGTCAGCAGGGACCGCACGTCGGCCCAGGCGCTGTTGAACTCCGCAAAGACGGTCTTCAGGTCGGGGGCCTTGCACATCTCGATACAGGCCACCAGGACCGAGTTCGCGGCCTTCAGACCCGCGCCAGCCTTCGCCAGGGCGTCGCGCAAAGGGCCCTTCACGTTTTCGGGCATGGGCACCGTGTCCACGATGCTCTGCACCTGCGCGAGCGCGAAGGCAGCATCCGCAACGATGCTCTCGGTCTTCACCAGCACCGGCATCACGACGTTGCACTTGTTGCATCCCGACGTGGTGATCGCCGCGCCGATCAGCCCGGTCACCACCAGCAGCCCAAGCATGAACGAAACGAAGAAATGTCGCATCCTGTCCTCCTATTCGGGCATCGGCGGCAGCATGATCCGCGGCACGATGTCGTGCGTGTGAAAGTTCGCGAAGTGCTCGATGCGCCAGTAGGCCATGTCGGGGCCACGAATGCAGACCCAGTCGAATAGCTCGCCGCACTTGTCGCACTCGGCGTGGATCTGGATCTGCCCGCGCCGCATCCCGACCAGCGCGTACTGCACATGCTGCACGCGAGGGTGACGAACCATCTGCACTGCGTTGCTCATTCCTCAGCCTGCCCCAATATCTTTGCAGAAGCCCCACTTGAGCTGCTTGCACGCGAGGTACAGTACCACGGCGAAGCTGCCCATGCCTAGAGCTGCCTTCTTGGCCTGCGCCACATCCTCGTTGCTCATCTCCGGAGCGTCCTGGACGATCTTGATTGCGGCGATCGCGCCCAGCCCAACGATGAGGCCTCCTGCGAGCTGTTGGCGGGTCAGCGTCATTTGCTCGCACTCGCCGCCGGGACCGGCTTCGACGTTGTCCTGGCGACCGCGACGTTGACCGCGTAGGTCGCCACCGATCCGACGATGAGCATGGCGAGGCCCACAACGGCTGTGAACCGCGCCTTGCTCCACTCGAACTTCTGCGTCTTGAGCACCATCTGGCTCGCGTGCGCCGCTCCCAGCTTGCTCTCCAGGTCTCGGATATAGAACACCTTGCTGTTCTCGGACATGTCCTCCAACTTCTTGGTGATGTCCGTCTTGCCCTGCTCGACCGCCCCGAGCCGCTGCTCGATCCCGCCGTGCTTGAGCGAACACACGCGGTCCTGATCGAGCTTCATCTCGGTGAAGCGCCGATCCACTTGCTGGGTGTGGCTGGTCAGTGTGGAGTTCAGCGCGATGACACCGTCCGCGGCATGCGTGGTTGCGGCCATGATCTTGCCGAACATCTCCGTGATCTCACCGCCGCTGTCTCGCACACCCTGGAGTCCTTCCTTGATCTCCTTCAGCTCACGACCATGCGCCGCGAGAATCACGCTATGCTTCGCGACCGTTGTCTCAAGAGGTTCCGGAGGGGCCATCGTTGTTACCTGCGTCTTTCGCGGTTGGTTTGTCGTCTGACAGAGGCGCGGCGGGCGATGCCTTCTGTGCGCTCAGCAGCGCCTTCACAATCACATCCAGAAGCCACGGCAGCTTGAACGTCCCCTTGCTCATGGCGGGCGTGACGACCAGAAGGAGCGCCGCATGCAGTCCGTTCCAGACCCTCGCCATCGTGTGGTTCTTGGGCTGGGGTAGCTGAGCCCAGGCGACGTTGAAGATCGCCCACGCGATGACCGCGACCTCCAGCGGGTGAGCCGAGATCCATGCCCAGATTGCCAACAGGTACGTCATGTTCTACTCCGTGTACTTGTCCCACAGCAGCTTGCCGATGAGCCCGACGAGCGCGAAGCCGCCGACGATCTTGGCCTTCGCGATCAGCTTGGCCCGCTCGATTTCGTCCAGGCTGAACAGGTTCGTGAACACGCCCTCCATGACGCAGGCTTCGGCGTCATCCTGTCCGAATGCGGATAGGCCTATCGGCACCAAGCGTTTCGGGTTGCGCTTGATGATGGTCCCCGTGGGGCCTCGCCTGGGCGCGACTAGCGAAGCGGCAGCTTGCAGCCCGAGAACCTTTCCGGACAGCCCTTCGAGCGCGCCCTTGGTGCATTCAGTCTTCCAGCGTTCGGCGAGCACGGTGCGCACGACTTCGCGCTGAATCACCTCGGCCTGGAACTCGTGGGCCGGGCCGCTGCTGATGACAGCGCGGCTGCACCCTGGTTCGGGTGACTGATCCTTCACGGCGACCCCAAGCGTGATGAAGTTGCCGATGGCCTCGGCGCGCGTGACGCCGTAGGGCGCGCGAAACATCGCCTTGTGCGGGCACCCCTGCCACGCCGGGTACGGCTCCGTCCAGTACGTGCCCTGCTCGTCGGTATTGTAGCCAACGGGCCAGCTCTCCCGCGCCCCTTCCTCGACGAACAGTGCGGCTGGGTACAGAGACCCTTCGGGCCGATAGTCGCCAACGTCCTGCTTGACCAGCGAGATCAGCTTCGTGGCGGCTTCCGTGGTGGATGCGTAGGCATCACCCGGCACCACCTGCGAGTGCGACACGACCATGCACTGCTTGCCCTTGGCCGCTTCGGCGGCAAAGGCCCTGATGTTGTCGAAGTCAGCGTCGCGTACGAAGTCTTGCACCAGCGCGCCATCGATTCGCTCGTTGAACTGACGCGCGCGCGCCATGTCCACCAGCTTCGTGTCCCACGACGCGTGCATGCCGTCGCAGTAGTACACGAAGTCCACGAGCGCGCGATCCGCCGGGTTCGCAAGGATCTCGCTCACCGCGCCGCACCCGGCTGAAAAACCCATGATGCCCACGCGACCGATGGTGTAGCCCTTCGGGATCCTCAGAACTCCCGACGACCCGAGCACCCGCTTCTTCAGCCAAGGAGCGACGAACAGCCCGCCGTTCTCATCCTTGAACGACTTGACGGCAGCTTTGTAGTGTCCGCTGCCAACCATGCCGCTCGTAGCGGGAAGCGGCACTTCGGTGACGATCGGCGTGGGGGCGTTGCCCACGCTGTACATCCACAGCGTCTCAAGCCAGTCGCCCATCAGCGGCTTCGCCGAGTAGGCCGTGATCAGCACGTCGATGTACTTCGCCATGCCGCCCATTGTACGCGCAGACTCCGAAACGCCCAAATGGGGCGAGGTGTTACACCTTCTCGGGATCAGGACGCTTCGGAGGGACTTCGACCACGAAGCCGTCCGGGCATTTCTCGGGATTCACCGGGTGTTTCGGCTCAACGTGCAGGCTGTGCCAGTGCTCCTGGATCTTGCCGTCCATGAATGGCGTACCGTCCCACTGCCCGGCGATCTGCTTTCGCAGTTCATCGATTTTCTCGCACAGGACGTTCTGCGTGTGCTCGAAGTCCCGGCCCATCGCGTTCCAGAGGCGGTACCAGTAATCGCGCTGGTCCGACAGGTCGCACATCGCCTTGTTCAAACGAAGCATACGGGCGCGAAGCTCGGTCAGCTCCTTCACCATCGCAGGCACGTCGTCGAGCCTGCCAGCGAGCGCAGAGTAGGCGAGACCGATGCGCTGTGCGAAGACCTTGACGTTCACCAGCTGTTCTCCTTTTTGGGCGCGCACCATTTGAGGTGCGTCTCGGCAACGACAGATGCCGCTGCCATCCCGCCGTGCTTGCCGCAGCGGGCCACGATGATTCCGCATTTGCGGCAGAACACCCCATCGGGGGTTTCCTCTGTACAACGAGGCCCCCCGGTCGGCTCATCCTCCCCATGGGTGCACTTGTAGATTTCCAAGCCGCACCTACGCCTTCGCCGGTTCTTCCGGAGACGCCTCCGCCACAAGCTCCTCGTCCTTCTCGAAAGGGTTCTTCCCCTCGAACATCCGCCTGAGCTGCTTGTGTCGGAGAAAGACAAGCTGCGAAAAATCCTTCGAGTCGTCTTCCAGCTCGATACGGAAGCACGGGCACGGGACATCCTTGCGCGCCCTTGCGGCCACCGTCTCTCCCCAGTGTTCGCTCAGCTGCGAAGGCTCGATGGTTTCGATCCACTCCATCTTGTAGAGCTTCGTTCCGATGACCACGCTCACCCACGCGCCTATCTGCTGCGGAAAATGGACATAACCGTGCAGCGGCACGATGCTCATGGGAGCTTGGTACGGTATCCCATCGTCGTCCTTCGGTTCCACGATCATGAGAGCGCGCCTAACGGCACCCTCTTCGTCGAGCGGCCCATCGAGAAGCAGCCGAATTTCATGATCGCAGAAGTTCACAAACACGACGGCTTTGACGGTATCGGGTAGCCACTGGAGAAGCGCGTGTCGCTCATCAACCGGGTTGTCCCTGTGCGACTCCTTCGCCGGTTCTTCAGCAGCCGCTCCGTACCTTCGCTCCTCTGTCTCACAAGGGCACGGGAACACCACGG
Organism: bacterium; assembly: GCA_041648665.1. NCBI lineage: Bacteria > bacterium. Next base: position 19,148 of record JBAZOP010000003.1, read on the forward strand.
CGTCGAACGCCTCGCTTGCCTGAAGCCATGCCGACAGCCTGTGGCGGGTCCTTCTGTCGAGCTTGCCGATGGTGCGCATGATGTCGAACTCGTCCAGAATGATCGTGGCCCGACGCTCCTCCGCAGACCCTGGCATGTCCTCTGTGGGGATCGAAATGGTTTCTTCGGCAGGCCCATCGAAAATACCGTTGCCCATCACCTACTCCTTAGCCGGCTCTTCCGGAGCCGCCTCCGCCTCGGGCTCCTTCTGCTGCTTGGCGATGAATTCCGCCTGCACCTTCATGAGCACGCGCCACACGTCGTCCAGGTAGCGCTTGCCCTTGCCGGTTGCCAGGACAGTCCCGCTGGTCGCCGGGTCACTGCGCAGGCTCGCGACAAACCTGTCCTTCTCGATGACCTGGGGAATCATCACGACGGTGCTCTCGCCGTTCTGCTCGATGAATGTCTTGACCAACACCTCGGGCGGCACCCTGTGAGAGCACGCCTCCTTGATCGTATTCACGAGCCCAGCAACCTGCTCGCGGTTGATCCCTGGGATCCAGTCGAACGAGGACCACGGCTCCTTCTTCGGCGCGACGTTCTGCTTGGCCGCGGGCTGCGACACGGGGGTGTCTGCCGCAACGGCCTGAGCCGCCGTCACAGGCCCCTGCGGAGCCTGTTCGATGACCACTGGCGGCGGGTACTGGGGCTGCTGCACGGGCTGCTGCGGGGCCTGCCGCATCGGCTGCTGCGTGATGGACGGCTGCGTCATCGGGTTGAACGGGACCGGAGGCATGCCGGGACTGCGCGACGACATGCGGTTGTGCTCGTCTGCGCTCACCTGCGGCCCCGGCAGGTTGTCGAACGAAGACTGCACGGCTGGCCCCTCGCTGTCGGCGAACTGCACCCGGTGCACACGCCTGGGCGGAGGCAGCATCTGACGAGCCTGCTGCACGGGAGGCACCTGCTGCACCTGCACCTGCTGCACAGGAGGACTACCCTTCTGGAGCAAGTCCTTGATCTGTGGGATCAGCGTGTCGGCCTGGGAGATGGCCATGAGGATGGCCTTCTGATACCAAGGCGCGTTCGCCGCAGCCGCCGCCATCGCGGCCTCTTCTGGAGTCGGCCCGCCTTCCTTCTCGTCTGTCGCGATCCCGAGCGCAACGGCGGTCTCCCGAAGCTCCTGCACCTTGTTCAGAAGCGGCTTGTTCTGCTCCGCGAGGTGGGCGTTGACGAGCTGCGCCTTGCTCTGGAGATCCGCCACCGTCGCGGCAAGCTGGTTCTGAAGCGCGCGCACCTCGAATCCGTGCGCCGCATCGAGCGTCGTCTTGGTGTTCGTCTCGACCGCCTCGCGCATACGCGTTTCGCGATCGTGACTGCGCTGGATGTCGTCGAGCCGCTGTTGCCCGATGCGCTGCGCTTCTTCCATCGACCGCTTGTGCTCTTCGCGAAGGTAGCGCTCACGCCGATCGAAGTCGTCCTTCAGCTCGCGCTCCCGGCGTTCGATGATCGTATCCTTGTCGCGCATGCGATCTTCAAGTGAAGCAACACGGGTCTGCATCTCGGACCGAACGCGCTCGACCTCGCGCTCCTTCTCTCTCTTCTCGATCTCGATCAGCCGCTCGAACTCCCGCTGCCTCATCTCCATCTCGCGTGCGTGCTGCTCCTGCACCGCGCGCATGTCATCGGAGTTCGCCCCGCCGCGCACCGACGAGTTGATCAGCGCAACGGCCTTGACCATCTCGACCATGTCGTTGGGCTTCTGGCCGATCTCGGCGATCTGCCTGCGCATCTCCATCATCTCGGCTTGCTTGGCTTCGAGCTGACGTTCCAGAAGCGCAACTTGCTGCTGCGCCATCTCCTTGGTCGAGTCGATCGCGCGCTCCTGCTGACGACCCATCACGCTGAAGACCGTATCGGGCAAGCCCTGCTGAGCCTGCTGCGGCCTGTTTGCCATGCGCTCTGCGAAGCTCAGAAATGGCGCGTAGTCTTGCGGCTGCTGTTGCTGCGGCATCTGCATGCGCATGCCCGCGCCTCCGTAGGGGCTGCCACCACCCGGGAACGTGAACACCATAGGTCCCTCACTACTCTCGCTGTCTGCGATCGGAAGGCTCTGCATGTTGGGATCGACAGGTACGGAGAACTCCGCAACGGCAACATCCACCAGCGCGGGAGGCCCGCCCATGTTCGAGCTGTCACCTTGCTCCATCACGCCGTAGACCCGGTACTTGTACCCGCCGTAGAGCCGCAAGAACTCCTGCGTGCCGATCATCATGTTGTGCATGCCGACGATACCGGAAACGCGCTGGCGCTGCCCCGTGCCGGGATCGAGATGCCACTCGGGCTCGATGCGCTGTACGCGCAGCTTGCCGACCTTCCGGAGATCCGGGTACGCGCTGTACATCGTCTCAAGAGATGGGAACTTCGGCACGTTCATGCCGCCGCGGCGACGGCTGATCTCGGCACGCCGCTCGACATCCTCCATCGGCGCGCGCGACTCGGGAAGCGATCCCATGTCGATCCCGCCCATCGGATCGTACGAAGTAGCAGCAGGACCGCCTGATCGACGGCGCGCGGGGAACGGGAGTTCGGGCAGCGGCTGTTCTTCAGCCGTCGTGGGTTCGTCGGCCATGAGCTACCTCACCTGTCGCAGACATCGGCCTGTACGCCGTTGGTTTTGATAGCTCATCGAGCTTGGCGAATCCGTCATCGAAGCCGTGTTGCAGATATCGGCCTGCGCGCCATTGGTTTCGATCGCTACGGGATCGTCGGCCATGATCCACCTCAGTTTGGTTCAGGCTCGTCGGGCTCTTCTTCGATGACGAGATCCTTGACACCCTCGATGACAGATTCACCAAGCTCGATGAGATCGGCGAGCTGCGCAGCGATCGGAAGCCCCTGCTTCTTGGACTCCGCATGCTGCGCCTTGAAAATCTCAACGGCCTTCTCGACGAAGGCGAGGATCTTGTCGGCGTCTTCCTGTTCGAGCTGGCTCGCGCCTTCGGCCTCTTCGAGATCCGCGATCGCGTCTTCGTGGCGCACAACGGCGGCGGCGCACACTCGCACGTCTTCGGCCAGCATCTTGAGGTTCGGCAGAAGATCATCCTGGATGAAGTCGTGCAGATCGCGAGACCCCTCGTCGGTCTTCACGTCGTTGTCGATCTTCTTCGCGAGCTTGTCGAGATTCTCCAGCACCATGTCGATCTTCAGCACATCGCCTTCGGTCTCGTCACTCATCGGTCACCTCTTGGAACTCATCCTTGTCGAGAACCTTCTTGCCCGCTTCCACATCTTCCTTCGTCTTGAACATGCGGTAGCCCTTGATCTTGCGCGGAGCCTCGCGATCGCCAGAGCCCGCGCCCTCGACGATGACGCGCGCCTTGCCGATCTCGATCTTCTCCGCGTCGATCGCGTCCAGCACGTTCGTCGCCGCGGGATCAGGCGGATCGCGGAACTCGCAATCGAAGATGGCCGAGTCCTTCAGACACATCGCTGCGCCATTGATACCGCGAAGCGCTTCGACGGTGCAGAACCGCTCGATGAGCGCAAGGTCGGGAATGTCCGGGCTGATCACGCGCTGCCTCTTGTAGAAGCGGCACTTACCGAGCCGGGTCAACCGGCCCTTCTTTGGATCTGGCTCTTGTTCCAGACACGAGAACGTTTGCGGGCACAGCGGAGGAGGAAGTGCCTGAGAGAAGGTCCACGGCGGATCCTTCTCGATCGGCATACCGTCCGGTCCGTCTCGGTACTCGGGCTGCGCAGGCCGGAATTGCTCGAAGATGCTGCCGCCGGGAGTCGGGCTTCCGGTTTCAGTCTCCTCTTCGTCGGCTTGTTCTGCTAGTGTCTCGTCCTGTTCGATCGTGGGGTCATCAGCCATGACGCACGTTGTCGCAGGAAACGCACAGCGTGTCAACGACGATTAGGGGGTGCCTGTTTTCCCGGAGGTTGCGGATATCGGCCCGCACGCCGTTGGTTGATCGCCATGATCCTCGTTGATACGTCGCACGATACCTGCGAGTTGCGGATATCGGCCCGCACGCCGTTGGTTCTTGAGGCGCAGTATCCTCTTCGGGCGATAGCCGCAGCACAGATCGCACACGAGGAACGAGGGTTCCTTCACGGTCGAGCCCTTCAGATAGGGACCAGCGTAGAGCGTGGGGACGACGCGCCCGCACCACATGCACGGGCGATCGGGCACAACGTCGAAAGGTTCCCACTGCACGGGGATTTTGGGCCAGTGGCTCATGATGGGCCAGATGGTATCGCAGGGTCGTATAGTTGGCAAGGGGATGTGATGACAAATAGAGGACGCGCGGCACCAAGTGAGGGGGGGAGGACTCGGTCTGCCGCGCGCCAGATTTCGGCCCAAGGTCGCGATGCGTCTTCGTGGGCCTGAACGGTAGGGTATGCGCAACGGCCCCGCCCGTCAACTGTCGTCCACTTCCCACGTCCGAACAATGGTGCTGCCGCAGGGGCAGTCCCGGTACTCCATCGCTTCGCCCCAGTCGAATACCGTGTAGCCGACCAAGTGGAGCTTCTGCCACTGGGCTTCGGTGTAGAGCTTGCCGCACGGGCACCGCTTGGGCATCGGGTCCAGGAGCTTGCCGAGGCGGATTGCGGGTGTCGTTGCCATCTTCGATCAGCCAAAGCGTCCGAGCGAGAACCCGGCTGTCCCCGCACGACGCCCCTCCGCGATGTCGGCAAGCGAGCAGAACCCCAGAAATCTCGTATCTACGCGGTGATCCGGGACTCGTTTGACAACCGCTCCGCGCTCCTGCGCGACCTCCGGGCTTGTCACGTCCACGTCGCCGTTCTGCGCGCCAATGCACGCTGCTCGCCCTTCGGGCGGGTACCACTTCTCGACCAGCATGATGTGGACGGCCTTCTGTGCGCTTCCGAAGAGGGCAACGTCCCCTGGGGTGGGCTCCACAACCTGCGGAAGAGCATGCCAGATCGCGTTCGAGTTCATCTCCATCTCGAACCCGGCAGCGCGCGCGCAGTCGATGATGAGCCCCGAGCAGTCCAGGCCCCACGAGCTTACGCCCGCGTGCCCTCCGCCCCACTGGTAGAGCGTCCCAGCCTTCACATGCTCATCGGCGCGAGCAAGCATTGCCTTGCGCCACGGGGCCAGATTGGAGGCTCCCACGCGGCTCGCGTACACGATCGCTACGATGGCTGCGATGCCGAGAGCCCACGGAAGCGCGGGGTTCATCCTTGTCTTCCGCCTAGATACAAGTTCATGTCGCCGTGCTCACCGTGCAGCCGGTACGGCATCTTGCCCTCCGCGATGAGCTTCATCCTCCAGATCGCCAACCACAGCAGCACGCCGACGAAGCCGACGACGACTACGCCCACAATGGCCTTGGTCGCCGTGGAGGTCTCCTTCGCGCAACGGGGCTGGCCGTTCAGGTAGTACAAGGACTGCCCGGGTGGGCAGCTGGCCTGGGCGACCGTAGGCGGGTCCGCGCTGAGAGAGTGGGGGCGGGTAACCTGGATCATGCTGCCATCCTACCTCAACCGTCTCAAGCCACCAACTTGAGCCGCGCCCTGAACAGCCGGTTCTTGGTGGTCGAGTCGTTGGCCGCATCGGTCCCAAGCACGGCATCGACGATGGCGCTCCGATCCACAACGGGCATGGCGTCAACCTGCTTCAACACGCTAAGCAGTCTCGCCCGCGCCTCGATGAGGCTGTCGATGGTGCAGCTGGTCTCGAACTCGGGGACCACAACGGCGGCATGTCGGCAGCGGTCCCGCTTCACTTCGAGGCACTTCATGATGACGATGTGGTGCAGCCACGTGCTGACCTTGCACCTGCCATCGAAGGGAGCCGTGAGCGCCTTGATGAACGCCCACTGCACAATGTCCTCCGCATCCTCGCGGCTGGCCATGATGCGCTGCGCGGCAGCGACGAGCCGCGCCCGGTGCGCCCTGCATTCCCGATCCAACGCCTGCCTGTCCATCGGACAACCGATGGTAAGCACGCGCCGCGCCGCTTGCAAGAGTCGCCGCGCGCATGGATACATGATCGAGCGTTCCGACGTTCCTACGATCCATATCCTCTCATACGAGGTCGCGTCAGCGTTGTGGTAAATGCAAGCTCAACCCAAGCGCCTTCCGATCTCGCAGGCGAGGATCATGCTTTAGCGTTCTGGGTGAAGCAGAGGCTTCGATCCAACCATCCCGCTGAAGCGGCGTCCTCCCCTTCCGATGCCATCCTCTCGGAACGAGGATACACATATCACCAACTGATCCAGATCCCGATTCGAGGAAACACCTCGGTCTCATCCAAACGTTCGTACCCTACGGGCACTCACTGGGAACACGAAGCGTTATGGCGAATCGGGAAATACGCCACGACGTAAGGTAGATCCCTATTAGGCCAGAAAATGGATGGGGTCCACAAGTGAAAAGTGAACGTAGCGTGCCACGATTTCAAAATAGGTAGCATAATGTGAGCGCTATACACACAAAGCGCGCGACGGATTGGTTGATAGCTGGAAGCGTTCTAGTCGGGCTCGATCGCGATGGGATCGACGGGGCCTCGGCGCAAGGCTTCGGTCAATAGAACGGGCGCGAATTTATCGATCGCCACGTCCATCCCAATACCGATGCAGGCGTATCCAGGGAGCCATACGTCCGACTGGTTGAACCCGAACTTGATTTGCAACTGCTTGGACGTGAGCGACTTGCAGTGGCTGATGAAGTTCAGAACGTTCGTTCCTATCGACGGAGATATGACGAGTTCGACCATGTTTCTGGTCACCGCTCCGGAATTGATGAGAACGCTGTCTGGTCTTTGTTGTCGGACGATGCTTCTGATGAGTTCCTTGTGCTCCATCTCGAAGACTGTAGGAGGCTTTGCTCGCCAGCAAATCCACAACGGGTTGTAGTAGAACGACGCTCTTTCGGAGTTGACGAGGTTCGACATGTCCGATGGATCCGGGCATCGTCGATAGAAAATCGTCCAGTCGTACGGCTCCTCTGGCGTAAATCCACTTCGTTTCAAAAGAGCAATGATCTCTGGCCCGGGAGCAAACCACTCTCCTCTGATTCTGTAGTGCGCAAAAACACGATGGAATTTGTGCTCCGTTTCAACGCCACCGGCAATGACTCCGACGACATTCAACTCCCATGGACACCCGGTCTGTATCTCGTTCTGACGGCTTTTCGCCGTTCCTGTTGTCGTCCCGATTTTGATTGGTCCACCCCCGGGAATTTGCATGAAGTAAACGCTCATAATGGCATGGTAGCCACGCATTAGGAGCATCTCAAGCTATCTCTCTCTACTCTGAGTGACACGTAACGTAGTGCCACGCATCGCCACGCATTCAACCTGATGTGCGTGATGTCACGGACAGAAAATCATCGGTAAACAGGCTCGAAATGATTGACTGAACGGGCGTGGCTGCGTATCGTAGACGGTCCAGGCACAACGAGCGGGAGATAGTTGCAATGGCTACTGCAAGGTCAACGTGTCTCGACAGAAAGCCGCAAAAACATCCATGGGACGAGGGAGGTGAGGCTCCTGCCCGTGGGTGGCGTCGATGACCCCCGATCGTCTTGAGCTAGCCGTCCAGGTCATACGTCGTCTCAACCCCCATCCAGGCCGCTTCGCCTGCTACGTCCACCAGCGCAACCAGTACGTTCAGGTTCGCCGCGCCCCCACCGATCAAGAGGTGGTCGAGCACATACGCGGGCGTCGCCTGCTCGGAGCCGTGAGCGCAGACGACCAGGGGATGACGACAGCCGTGGGGCTGGATCTGGACGCACACGTGTCCGGTCAGCGCCCGTTGGCTGCGGCCAAGCGCTTCGTGCAAGCGTGTCAGGTGTTCGACATCCCGGTGCTCGTGCACACCAGCAAGAGCGCCAAGGGCTGCCACGTCCGCACGCTGTTCAACAAGGAGACGCCCAGCTGGATGGCGCGAGCGATGTACGTCGCCCTCGCCGTCTCGTCCGACCTGAACCAGGACAGCGCCTGCGACAAGGTATGGCCACCGTCACATGGCTATGGGGTGCTCGCTCTGCCGTACCAGGGGCGGTACGCGGTGCAGAACGGCGGCACCATCGCTCTGAACCCGAACACGTGGCTCCCGTACCCGCAGGACGTGCAGCTCGACGTTGTGACCGAAGCCCGGGAGATGGACACCGACGACATCGAGGGGGTGCTGCGCACCTTCGGTATCAACACCGAACGGCAGGCGAAGCTGCTGGCAGGAGCGGCCTTGAGCGGCCCCACGGAGCCGTCGTGCCGCGATGGGACAGATGGCGGCGTGCAGGAGATGATCAACCACTGCGCCGCCGTGAAGCGGCTGGAGGAGGAGGCTGGGACCGTCCCGTACGTTTTCTGGTTCGGGATGATGACCAACTTCCGCCCCTTCGCAAACGGCAGGGAGCTGTTCGAGGCGTATTGTGAGCTTGACCCAAAGCGTCACGATCCAAGGGCGCTAGACCGGATGTGGAAGGCGATCACGGGGAGGCCTAGGATCTGCCTTCACCTTGACCCTCAGTGGACATGTCCGCTTCAGGGCAGGTGTCCCGCGAATGCCCCAGCCGGGTTGCCGTTCGCGGTCAAGAGAGCGCAGAAGAAGCGGGAGCAGGGCGACAAGAGCGAGGGGTAATCATTCTCGGGAAGGGAGCAGGCAGAAATGGCCAAAGGGAGACGTGTCAGCGCACATAGCGACACAGGCGTAGGGCACAAATCGACACAGACGGCAGAAGGTGGCTCACAAGGTGCCGAAAGTGGTGCCAAACTGTTCGATGGTCAGGCACAGTTTGTCACTGATGACATTTCTGAGCCAACAAATGAGCCACCTGTGCCTATCCAGTCGGATTCTGGTGACAATGTTGGCCAATCTGAGCCAGAAGTGACAAATGGGCCAGAATCGACTGAGCCAGTGGCACGCAGGTACAAGGACTGGGTGTCGGGTCCTCTGATTTGCCCCAAATGCGGCCTGAACGAGCGCGCCTTCGGTATGAGGTGGTGCCGGGCCTGTAGAGCTGCTTACATGCGCGCAAACAGGCCAAAATACTCGGAATTGTCCGAAGAAGAGCGCCGACGTAGTTGCTGTAGGTCATATACACACACGTTGATCAAGAGGGGCCAGTTGCAGAGGGAACCGTGTATTCGCTGCGGGTCTCCGTACGCGCAAGCCCACCATCCTGACTACTCGGATCCAAGGAACATCGTTTGGATGTGCCGGGAATGTCACCTGCTTCTGCACGGAGTTTTGTTTGGAGGCCACCTATGAGCGCAGACGATGCTGAATTTCCGGAGCCGGTAGACGAATCGATCAAGGAAGCAGACGAGCCGTCTCGGCGCATGCCCGGCGACGACTCGGAGGAACCTGCTGCGTTTCCGAGCCCTCGCGAGAGCAAGCGCCCGCCGCCGATGCCAGCGTTCGTGCAGGGCGTGGATGACGAGGACCGCATGGACCCGCCCGCGACGTTCGTCCCCAACTCGGAGAAGATCCGGCAGATGGTCGAGGACAAGGCGAGCCCGGTGCGCGCGGGGGCCGACTACCCCATCGAGCGCAACTTCCCCAAGTGGAGGTCGGCCACAGACCTGAAGCGAGAGGCCAGCAAGCCCATCAACTGGCAGGTTTCCAATCTCTGGACCGAGCGGGCGAAGATTCTGCTGGCAGCAGAACAAAAGTCTGGAAAGACGTGGATCGTCTGCCATGCTGGAATATGCGTAGCAGCTGGTCGTCCGCTGTTCGGACACGACCGCTTCCGCATCCTGAAGGGAGGGCCCGTGGGCATCGTTGCGGGCGAGGACGACCCGGGCGAGATCGGGCGGCGCATGGACCGGATGTGCCGCGCCATGGGGCTTCTGATGTCGGACTTGCCGATCCACTTCCTCGAAGGCCATGGGATGCGCCTGAACCGCCAGCGGGATCAGGAGATGATGAAGTCGGCGGTGCGGTCGCTCGGCCTGAAGCTCATCATCTACGACCCGTTGGCGAGGCTCATGGACGGTGACGAGAACAGCAAGGAAGTCGTCTCGGCGCTGCTCAACCCCGCCAGCCAGCTCGCTCTGGACGAGGACGTGTCCGTGATGGTGGTGCACCACTTGGGCAAGCAGAACAACGAGAACCCCCGCACATCCATCGCGCGCGTGCGCGGCAGCTCCGACATCACGTCGTGGTTCAGCTGCGGTCTGTTCCTGTCGGGGCAGATGCGCGGCGGCAAGCTCGACGTGGAGGTTGTACAGCGCACGAGCGGCAACGTGCCCAACGAGTTCCCGGTCCATGTCCGCGAGGACCAGGACACGAGCGTGTACGGCCTGGGGACGATGCGGCTGGAGGCAGACCTGTCCGCGCACGAGCAGGACCAACATGGGCGCAATCAGGCGTTGATCGAGGAAGCTGCGCGTGAGATCCTCCTCCTGGTGCGAGGCAAGGCCGCTCACGGCGTGACGCTGTCCGAGATCCAGGTCCACCTGGGCTACGGGCGCGCGCTGACAAACGCGGCGGTGAAGAAGCTGGTGCGCGAGGAAGGCGCGATCGGGTTCGAGGACGCGGACGACATCCCGGAGAAGAAGGTGCTCATGCCGCGGATGCAGCGCAGGCCAGTTGCGGAGCGGCCCGCCCCGGATCCCAAGAAGGAACGGGACGACGATGATGACGACTTCGACCCGCCCGATGGGCAGGGCGAGTTGCCGATCAACTGAGGGAGGGAAGCAATGACGAAGCTGACAGACATCGAGGAACGCGTGTTGCCGGTCTCACTGGCCCAGCTGAACGGCAGGGTCACGATAGCGATCATTCTCGCTGAGCACGAGCCCAACCCGGAGAACCAGCGACTCGCGTGGGCATCGGTCTCAGCCATCGAGGAAGAGATCGCGCTTCACAAAGACGCGAGCGAGCAGGAGCGCAACATCGGCAGGCGCGGCGCAATCGAGGCGGCGATCAAGGCCGAATTGTACGGTCGCGCGAAGCACCTGTCGGACACGATGGGGTGAAAAATGTCCTGGCACTCCCCATCGAAGAAAGGCGGAAGGAAGATGGCAGACAAGCCGAAGCTCGACACGCGAGAAGCTCGACAGCTCACAAGCCGGGAGTGCTGCAAGATTCTGGGCGGCACGATCGGTGTCCTGGCGCAGATGGCGAGCCTTGAAGACGTGCGTACAGCGGTCCGGTGGTGGGCGGAGACAGAAGAGGTCTGGACTGCGTACGCGCTCGGAGCGCCCGCGGTCGATGCAGCAACTCAGGACGCCATCGCGAAGGTCCGAGGTTCCGGAGACAGCTGATGACCCTGGAGTTCGCCAAGTTCGAGTTCAAGCTCCAGGACTTCTGGGTCGGCGTGTTCTGGAAGCGACGCGGCGAGTGGCTGGACGTGTGGATCTGTTTTCTCCCCTGCCTACCGCTTCACCTCGTCCTTCGCGTATAATCTCCGCATGTTCATCGTCCAGCGCGACCCCTACCCTACTCGCCCGCTCTTCCACCATGCTGCGACCAGGGAGCCCGTGTTCGCCCCGAACCCGTGGTATCACCCCGGGTTGCATGGGCTCGGGCTCATGATCGTCCAGGACGACGCAGGCCGCACCACGGGCATCATCAGGAAGTTCGAGAGCCCATACCACGCGTACCGGCACTACAACCCGGGCTTCCATGGGCTGGGCGAGATGGACACGAGCACCAAGATGCTCATCGGGTGCGGGGTCGCGCTTTGTACCTTGATTTTCGGCCTCGCTGTCATGGAAGGCGCGTACGGCAAGCGGTAGCCCGTTGACACCCGATTTCAAGATCGTATCATCTCGCAATGAACTCAATCGACCGTGGCGTGCCCTGGAAAGTTGGAGAAGGACAGGCCGTCTATTACGGCTGCATGCCAGCCTATCCGCTGGAGCCCGGTATCGGCCCGTGGCCTTCTGATGGCGATCCCGGCCCGGTCCCGCTTCCGATCAAACCGCTGAGCCCTGATGAGTTTGCCAAGATGATGGCTGCGCTCACGCCCATCCTTGACGAGTTCGCCATCATGCGCGCGCTCGACAAGCTCGACGACGCAGCCAAGCGACGAGTGCAAGCGTGGCTCAACGCCCGTTGCGACATGACCCCGAGTGCGGTGCCACGATAGGCCTTGCAACGTATCGCCGTTTCGCAGTACCCTTCCCAACCATGGCCGACGAAGAACCCGCTACTTCCGTGCGAAGTGTACTCGATGCCCTGCTCACCCATCTCCGGTTGGCGCGTGACAACAGAATACGGACTCACAAAGCGAAGCTCATGGAGGAGTTCGGAACGGCGCGCAAGCTGCTGAAGGACGCGTACAGGGACTACGACCCGCAGGACGTTCCAATCGACATGAACCGGGTGATTCGCGATCTGGAGATCGACCGGGACTCCACGCTCGATGAGGACTGCGAGCAGATCGAGTCTGAGTACCGGGTCGCCATCGCGATCCTGGGCGAGGTCGCGGACAAGCATCCGGACATCTACCAGCGCGCGGTCGAGAAGGCGTCGGCGAGCCCGCGGTCCTGGAGACATCCCGCGCGCCCGGTGCAGGTGAGGCGCACCCCGGTCAACGGGATGCCCCTTTCGATTGTGATGCACCTGACCGCCGTTGAGCAGGCGAAGATCATCCGGGGCCTCATGGAGAACCGCGAGGGGCTGTACCTCCCCAAGCTCTGCGCGCTCACGTCCGACAAGAAGAGCCCGTTCAAGAAGAAGGCCGTGCGGCAGTTCATGGGGTTTTTGCGAGGGTCCGGGCACGTCAAGGTCGTCGGCACCGGGCGAGCCGCGCGCTACGTGGGGGCCGCGTCCCTCAAGCAGTACAAGAAACTGTCGCAGCAGTAGACCATGGCCATCAGCCTGCGGCTCTACCAGAGGGAGGCGGTGCTCGGCACGCGTGTCCAGTGGCGCGCGGGTAGCATCCACACCCTCATCGCCTTGCCAGTTGCAACTGGGAAAACATGGATATTCTGCTTTATGATCCACGCGATTCGCGCGAACGGGCTGCGCTGCCTCGTTCTGGTGAATCGTGACGAACTCGTCGAGCAGACGGTTCAGAAGCTCGCGCGCATCGGGATCCGTCCTGGGATCGTCAAGGCAGACCGCAACGAGTGGTCACGCGACGTTGTGGTGGCTTCCGTGCAGACGCTCTGGAGCAAGCGCAGGCTCTACATCATCCCGCCGAACCGCTTCTCGCTCGTCGTTGTGGATGAGTGTCATTACGCGAACTCCCCCGGCTATCAGCGCGTCCTTCAATACTTCGGCGAGGCCTACCACCTGGGGTGCACGGCGACGCCCTTCCGCGGCGATCACAAATCCCTGGCCGACGCGGGCTGGCAGAGCGTCGCCTACGTCTACCCGTGGCACAAAGCGGTCGAGGACGGCTGGCTGGCCCCGCTGCGCGTCGAGCGGCTCCAGACGACAACGACCCTGGTTGGCGTGTCCTCGAAGTCCGACGCGATGACCGGACAGACGGACTTTACGGCGAGTCGCCTTTCCTCGCGCATCAACACGCCGACTCGGAACGACGCTATCGTGCAGGCATGGATCGATAGGATTTCCCCGCGCCGCACGCTTGGGTTCTGCGCAACGGTCGAGCACACCGTGTCGCTCGCGAACGCCTTTCGTCGCAGGGGTATCGAAGCGCACGCGATCTACGGCGAGATGGGGCCGCGCGAACGCCGCGTGCTCATCGATGGGCACAAGCGGGGCCGCTTCCTCGTGCTGATAAACTGCCAAGTTCTCACGCACGGCTACGACGACCCGGGTATTCAGGCGATCATCATGGCGAAGCCGACGCAGAGCAAGGTGCTCTACATCCAGTGCGTCGGGCGCGGTCTGCGACCCGACCGAGACCACGGCAAGCAGGACTGCGTTCTTCTCGACGTTGTGGACATCTCCGATGAGCACTCGATGGCGATCAACGCAGAGGTGGCGGGGCTGCTCGGGGAGTTCGGCCAAGATCGCGCGATTGCCGATGGCGCGGTTCCGGAGCTGAAGGGGCCGGAAAGTTGTGAGGAAACTTGATCATCATGTAGGATACCGCCATGGGTAACGGCATCTACTCACCTAGGTATTTTGCTCTTCCTGACATCATCGGGCTCGCGACCCACCTGGAGGACGATCCAGCGGTCAGCGGGGACCGCGGCGTTTTCGCCCTGGCGGTGCGAAACGACCTTGCCGCGACAATTCTCACAAGCGCGAACGGCGACTACAGCGGGATTGCCGTAGACGACCGGGGGCGGCTTTTCACGCTCAGTGGTCCGTCCCCGGCGGGGACGTGGCAGACGCTGCGTGTCTTCGCCGCGACCATCGCTGACGTTGCGACGCCTGCGGTGATTCAGGTGCTTGGCCCTGGCGCTGTCAACTTGGCCGGTCTCGTCTACCCCGTGAACGCTCTCATCGGCTTGACCGTCACGATCAACGGGCAGACGTGCACGTTCATCGCGGCTGACGTTGTCAGCCAAGCGGCAATCCTCAACGCGCTCAACGTCGGCATGCCCGACATAACGTGGACGGACCCTGGGAACTTCCTGCTCGCCACGAAGGACACGCCCGGCAACATCGTTCTCAGCGGCACTGCGCTGGTGATCCTCGGGCTCAATCTGCTGCCAGCTACGACGGGTCCGTGGGTGGCGTTCCCGGTCAGCTCTCCGATGATCGAGATCGGATACCCTCCTGGCTTCAGCGTGGCGAACGCTCCGCAGGAAGTCATCCTTCGGGTGTGGCGGCTGAGCGGGGCCACGGGGGGTGTTGCGGACATCTGCGGAGAGATGCGGATGAACGCGACGGACATCAACTCGCAGGAGTCGCGCCGGTTCAGCTTCGACGGGACACACGCCTACGCGACTGTGGAGTTCGTGGGGGGCACAGCTCCGACGATCACTGGCACGCTCGACATCCGTCCGGTGTTCGATGGCGACCAAGCAATCGAGGCCCCGACGTTCCACGCGGTTGGCCCGAGCATTCTCGCCCACGACTTCTGGGACAACGCCCCGACGCAGGCCGTCTACAACTACTCGACCCTCAAGGGTGACGGCACGGCGGTTCGGCTGGCGAACACCACGATCACGTTCACCATCACGCCCGGCCTGACGGCTCCGATTTCGTCGCAGCTTTGCCGGGTGCGCGTGTTCATTGATGCGACCACCAAGCCGCTTGTGTGGGAGCAGGGGCGCAACGCGATCCTGAGCATCGCGGCGGGAGTCATCACGGTCAACGCGCTCGACGGCACTGTCATCACTGTGCCCGTTGCAGCAACGCTCGTGGAGGTGATGTGGAGCGGGCCGGAGAAGGGCGTAGCGTTGGAAGACAGCGCGCACGTATCCGGCGAGTACATCACCAAGGGCGGGCGTGTGCGGCGGGACGTGCCCGTGAACAGCGCGGGATCGGATGGCGAATGGTGCGCGCCGGGCACTGACGCAGACGGATACGACTACACGCGCGACAAGGCGTATGACGCGGCTGGCAACGACAACCGCGTTGCGGAGATCGCGCCTTTGTGGTCGAAAAATGTACTGACTCCCATCAACGTGATTGCGGCGGCGCAGAACATCGCTGTGGCGTGGGCAGACCTCGGCCCTGAGATCGGTTGCCAGGGGTACAAGACGTTCTGTCTCCAGGTGGACGTGGACATCAACACCTGCGTCAACGTGAGGTTCCGTGCACTTGCCCTCACGTCGGCTGGTGGCGCGAAGGAGTTTGCGCTGCCGTGCAAGGTCGTGGATTCGACAGCAGCAGCGTGGCTCGTGAAGGTGCAGCCGCACGTCTACGAGCTTGACCTGGACGTAGACCAGAAGCAACTCCTGGACTGGGTGACGGACAACGCGATATCGACCATTCAGTTTCAGGTTAGTTGTGAGTCCATGCCCGGGGCTGCGGGCCAAGTCCTCACGGCTGAACTCACCTACGGGTACTAGGAGATCGTCATGGCTATCGGTGCGACGGGCTTCCGCTCTGGCATCAACGACACGATCATTCTTTCCGCCAACCTCAAGACGCTGGTGGGGGCGCTCGGCACCATCTACGTGCCTGTGTTCCGCATCACCGGGGTGCTGCGCATCCTGCGGTTGTGGGGCATCGTGAGCACACAGATCGGCGCGAATCACACAGCCGCCAGCTTCCGCTTGAACGACGCGGGAGGTGCCCCCAAGCAGATTTCGTTGTTGGCTGGGCCGGACCTCAGCGGGAAGGTCGCCGGGACGTGCATCAATCGCAAGGGGCTTGTCACCCTGGCACTGGCCGTATGCGACGCTGCGGCGTGCGGCTTCACCGACCCGGTATACGAAGGCAGCACGGCTGACACCGAGTTCATCGTGCAGCAGAAGTTCGGCGTGAACACGGACATCGAGTACGTCTACACCACGACGGACAACCCGACGACCGGGGCCATCCAGTTCTACTGCGAGTACCAGCCCAGGAACGTAGACGGCTCTATTGCGGTTATCTGAGGTGAATCATGGCGAAGACGATTGCAGAGTTGGCCCCGACGCTGGTTGCAGGCGGGCTGAGCGAGACCGAGATCAAGGACGCTGCGCACGCAGAGCCGGTGGTGAAGCCGCCTGCGCAGGATGCGCCCATTCAGCCGAAGCGATACCGGGAGGCGATGGCGCTGCTGCTTGCGGAGCCGGGCATCAGCGATGCGGACGTGGTGAAGCGCGTTGCATCAATGCGGCTCGACGTGGTGGCGAAGCTGCGCGGCGAGGTGGCGGCGGTGAAGGCAGACAAGACAGCCGTCGTCACGCCGGTCGAGGAAGCGAAGCCGCTGGAGCCGGTTGAGGGCGACCCCAAGGTGATCGGATGAGCATCCAGCCCGTACACGTCGCTGGGGATGGACTGGTCTGGTCCTGCGAGTTCTACAACTCGCTGTGCGTCTCGGACCAGGGAGGCGTGGTCATAGCTGGTGCGCCGGTCATCAACAAGGGCGTGACGGCGAGCGGGGACAACACGGACCTGATCCGGTTCAGCGGCAACGCTACGAACCTGCTCATCGGCGCGACGCGGGCGACGTGGCGCGTGAAGTTCCGCACGGGGGCGAACGTCTTCAATGACAACATGCCGCTGACTCGCTACACAGCAGCGGGCAATGGTTCGTTCTGGTTTGGTTCGTATGGGGCAGGCGTTTTGGATGGTCGTCTCGCCAATCCCGCAGGAGCAGATCGTATTCATCGTTACACGGGCATCTTGGCGAACTCGGAGTACGATTTCACCTTCACGTACAGTGGACCTGGGGCACGCTTTCTTGCGTACCTCAACGGTGCTCCGGTCGCGTTTCCTTCTGCTTCTGGAGCCTTCCCCGCGTCATTGAACATCTACAACGGCCCGCTGGAAGTGTTCGGGCTGGCCGGGGTGAAGTACGCGCGCACTGGCTTCAAGCTCTACGCTGCCTACGTGTTCGATTTCGAGATGGACGCTGCCGCAGTTGCGGACTGGTACGCGAAGACCACGAACCGGGAGATCACGCCGTGAGCCGCCCCCTCATCTGGTTGCCGCTGCAAGTAGCGTACGTCGATGCGGGGCTCATGGTCACGCCCAACCTGGGCTCGGCCAGTAGCACGGTTCTCGTTGGTGACGGAACGACGGCTGCGAGGATGCCCGCGTTGGTCAGCCCCAGCGTCAACCTGCGCCACGGGATGACATGCCCGACGAATTTGCGTTATCTGCGCGGGACTATTCCAGCGCTCGGAAGTGACGGCACGCTGGTTTGCCAATGGATATTTCCAGACACGCAGGCCGCAGCATCAGCTTCCATCATGCAGATAGGTACGGGAGTTATCGGTGCCGGGGAGGTGCTTCTCTACGTTGTGTATGGCACCAAAACCCTCTATGGCTTTTGGGGCGGGGTGGCTGGCCCAGTGACAGCAGCGGTCTTCATGGCTGGACTGCACACTCTAATGCTTTCGTCGGCTGCCGGTCTCGCTTCTCTGTACTGGGACGGTCGGTTGGTTGCTGGTCCAGGCGCTATTGCCGCTCCTGTTACGGCTACGGACTGGTGCGCCATGGGAGACCCCGTGGTCGCATACGATACGACGGCTGGCATCATGGCGCACGCTTCCGTCTGGCCCTTCGGCTTCACGGGCCAGCAGGCGAGCATCATGCACCAACGGTTGACGAAAGACCTCTCATGCTAGATCGCCCCAAGCTGGTCTCTGACCTCCCCGACCCGCCCGTGCTCACGGAAGCGGACATCGAGCGCTTGTACGCGCAGGAGCGCGCGTGGACTGAGTGGCTGCGGGAGAAGAAGGAAGCGATGGAGGCGATCCGTGGCTGACACGATGGTCAACGAGTTGCGCGCGGCCTCCCGGCTGCAACTGGAGCTTCGCTACCAGCGTGGGAGTCTGCTCGACCTGAGCCCGTCTCCGCTTGCTGCGCCTGCCCTGGCTGATACGCCCATGTGGATCGAAAGCGAGAAGGGCCGGGGCATTGCAACGCCGATTGCGCGCGGGAGCCTGAACTACGGAGCCGCTGCGAAGCTCGACTTCGGGGCCACCGGAGCGTTCTTCTGCGCCTTCGTTGCGCCGCCTTCCGGTGTGGACCACGCGCTGTTCCGCAAGATGAACTACGGTGCTGGGACGAACGGCTACTGCTTCTTCGTTGGTGCAGGTGGTGGGTTGGTGTTTCAAGTGGGGGATGCGATAGGCAATGTTCTTGCGGTCAACAGATCGCTCACGCCCGAGATGGCTAGGATGCGCGCGAACACATGGTGCGTGCGCTGGACTGGCGGGCAGGTGTGGGCTGATTTCAACGGGGGGAACGTCGTATCTGCGGCTGCCATGGTGAAGACACCGACGCCAGCGGGTCAGAACTTCATCGTGGGGCGTGATGCGGTGGTTGATTTCGCGAACCCGTCGCCGCTGCTGGAGCTTGTGGCGAGCAACACGTTCCTAACGGCAGCGGAGTCGGCGCGGCTCTATTCTGACTGGCTACGCGAGACGTATCCGAAGGATCTGGCGAGGCGTGGCTTCGTCTACAAGTACCCCTCCAAGAACGCGACCGAGTACGCGGCGGCGGGGATCGCGCTGGACACCGACTTCGGATCCGAGATGAACGGCACCACGCGCCGGATCCGTGACCTGACGAACAACTACCCGGGGACGATCACGGGCGTCGTCATCCCGGGGCAGAACGGGGAGGGGCAGAAGACATCTTCTACTAATGATGGTGTAGACTGGGGTGCGTTTACTCCACTAAACAGCGCGGCGTATTTCAGCCTGGAACACTGGCTCGAATTTCCCGCTGGAAACATTGCCGTGGGCTACATTGATTGGAGAATCAGTGGCGCTGACGGTTGTGCCATAGGTAACATCATTGCTGCTGCCAACCCGCAGAAACTTGCATTTCGCGTCATCAACGGAACTGGTGATGCGGCGACGACGACAGCACAGTTGCGCGGAGGAACGCGACAGCATTTGCTGTGCGTGTTCAACGGCCCTGGAGCGACGAATCCGGAAAAGGGTCAGGTCTACATTGACGGCGAGTCGGTGCCACTAACCTTCGCCTCGAACTTCCCGGCCACAACGGCTAATCTGGCAGCGCGCCAGTTGTACACCGGGCAGGGCCTTGGAGTGGCAGGACTTCCAGCAACGCATCACGGCCTACGTTTTTATTCAGGCGTTGCCCTGACCCCCACCCAAGCTCGCGCCGCCTACGTGAACAACTTCGCCAAGAAGCTGCTCCTTCGCGAGACTCTTGAGGACGTGCCCGTGTCCCTGGTGGCGTCCGTGGGAGCGGGCGGCAAGATCGGGCCGTGGGATGTTATCTATGGCACCTGGAAGTGTAGCGAGACCTCGGACGGCAAGAGGTGGCTGGAGTGCGTGACGGCTGGAGATGCTGTCGTGCCTATCCCGGACTGCTCGTTCGGTACGCACACCTTCTACGTGCAGAAGCACCAGTTGCCCTCTGACACACGCATTGTCCTGGGGACATCGCGCTCGCCTGTAGGCACTGCGCTCGCCGGGTCGAATGGGTACTGCACGATCCTCGACGACAACCGGCGCGTGAGAATGAGCCGCTACACTGCGGGCATCATCGACGCAAACCTGTGGGTGACCGCCAACAATTTCTACGCTGTGGACACGACGTACCAGTTCACCGTTGCGCGTCGCGTGTCCGATGGTCGCTTCCAGCAATGGATCAAGGGCGGCGCGTACACGGTTGACACAACCACGGGTGGCCCAGCGGCTGACGCGACGTACACGGGGCTGGCGTGGCTGCACTTCCAAGGTGGAGCAGGCGACAAGCTCTGCCTGTACGACCCTCGCGATCCCACCGTTGCGTTCAGCGTGTACCAGGGCTGCTTGAACCCCACGATGGGCGAATTGCCCTCGTCCGTTTTGCTGAACATGCTGCGCTACAGCGAGCAGTTCGACAACGCGCTGTGGACGAAGGCGAACCTGACCGTCACACCGAACGTGGCTGCGAGCCCGTTCGGTACGCCAAGCGTCGTTGACCTTCTCACCGCAACGGCAGGCGCATCGACAGCCGTCATCGGGCAGTCCGTCACCGCCAACCCCGCTGCGCAGTACACGCAGTCGGTCTACACGAAGGCATCCGTGGGGACGGCCTTCACGCTGCACCTCGCAGACACCGTGACCGGCGAATGCTCAGCGGTCTTCAACCCGGCAACGGGCGCGCTGACCACGCTGACCGCAGGAGTCTACGGCAACGTGTCGGCGGGCTCAGAGGCTCTCCCCGGCGGCTGGTGGCGCTACTGGATCAGCGGCTCGCAACCGGCAGCACAGACCACCCTGCGCTCGTACACGTCGCTGCCGAACAACGCGGACGCGATCTACTACTACGCAGAGCAGCTTGTGCAGGGACCGTGCGCGGGCGCTTACAGGGAGACGCAGTAGGGCGACGGCGCGCGTGACGAAATTCGTAACACGGGGTACTATTCGGCCATGGATGAGTTCACTTACGAAGGCGCTGGGCAGAGGCAATGGTCGGATTCCGAGCTTTTCCCGAGGGCTCCTCTTCAGATCCCGGGCATGGATGCCGGTCCTCCGCAGCAGACCTTCCAGCAGCCCATGCAGCCGCAGATGCAGCAGCAGCCCATGGCTCAGCCTGGGCAGGGCAGTCCGCGCCAGCAGGAGCCGCTGTTCGTGGCTCCGGGGACCAACCCACAGAACGACCCGTTCGCGCCCCCATCCGCTCGCAGCTACGCGCACCCCAGGCTTGCCCCCACGTGGCAGCACGCCTCTGTGGGGGCCGTTGCGGGCACGGACACAGTAGATGCTGTGCACCGCCTGCTGGTCATCGGTCTGGGGGTGGGACTAGGCTACGCCGCCACGGGCAGCTGGAAGGGCGCTGCTTCGGGCGGGCTTCTGGGCATCGGCGTGAACCAGATCGGGCAGTTTGCGCTGACGAAGTCGCTCCCGAGGCTTCTGGCCGGGCTCGGCGGGCTCGGCGGGGGCGGCTACTGGATGTGGAAGCTCAAGGGAGGCCGTCTGCCTGCTGCGATCGCCAACCACACGCCGAAGTGGCTCAAGCCGTGCACAGAAAACTGCGGTGACGGCCCCGAGGAATGATCGTACAATACGCGCCTCCGGAGGTGATCACGTGACAGCAAGGAAGAGTACGGCAGAACTCGGTACCGAGCGGCTACTTCGTCCCGGTTGGAACTTCGAGATCGACTACGACGGCATCGGCGGGAACGTCCCAGTCGTTTTCACATGGCCCACGCCCGCGGTCCCGCTTGCTGTCAACACGCCGGATCTGTCGGTCCTCGACGATGAAGCGAGAAGCGATCCTCCCCCGGACGGGATTTCTCCCGTACTGACGAAGTTCGTGCCGGTCGCATGCGGTTCGACGATGCTTTTCTTCATCCCGATCGTACCTGCCGAGAACCCGGCCCCGGCAGACAAGTGGATGTACGTTTGGAAGATCCTCTTCCGGTGGCGCAGCGCCGCGGACTGGGTGCGCAACAGGCGGAAACGCAAGGCCTACCAGATTGGCAAGACGACGCTTGCCTGCCCCGATACGCGTGTCGATACCGTCTACGGGCGCATCAGCCAAGTCACGGGCGTCCAGCTCCTGGTTGCGGGCAACCGTTACCTCATGCCCGTGACGAGCGAAGCTATCATCTACGGCAAGCCCGAGCAGAACATGATCCCCGCGGTGCCACCTGCGTACCCACCGCAGCTGGACACGATCCTGCCCGACAGCGCATCGGTCCCGGCGAGCGCGAGCATGGTCGGGGCCTCTCCCTTGTACCCGGGCTATTCGCTGATGGCGGCTGGCGACATGCACACGATGGATCATCAGCAGGGCGTGCTCGATCCGAACTTCCCTGGCATCACGCCCGCTCCAGCAAATCCCAACGGCTTCAGGCCGACGCAGGCCACGCACCTGACCAAGTGGATCAAGAGCGCTGGCAACGAGTTCGTGGTCGAGGTCTTCAAGTTCAACTACGTGGACCCGGCTCAGCCGCAGACGTTCACGCCCCGCAACTGGGACTTCAACATCGCCGCTGGCATCCCGCAGCCGGGCTCCGAAGACTACCCGTTCAGCGTCATGTTCGGCATCGGTGGGCAATCGTCCGTGCCCGCGCATACGATCACCCCGTACACAGGCGTGAGGGTTGTATCGGGCCTCGCGCCGTTGTAGTAGTTGGACGATAGGAGAACCGAACATGGCGAAAGAACTCAACCCATCCCAGTACGGCATTTTTGCCGGTTCCGAAGCGCTCGGCGATATGGACGACCCCGCTCCTTCGAGCGATGGGACCGGCTACAAGAAGCGCCGCTACTGCGAGTATTGCTCTGCGGTCAATCAGGTCGAGATGACATGGGCGGAGCTGTACTGCTTGAGCTACGGCCTGCTGCCGCAGCAGGTTGGCCAGAGGATCCACAGGCCCGACATCTTCCCGACCATCTGGCAGTACAACCAGAAGCACCAGTGCTTTCACCCGCGCGCGTTCTGCCAGTGCGGCGACCCTCGCGCGATGCTGCTGTTCGACATGACCCCGACCGAAGCCGAACGGCTCGTGAGCACGGCGGCGCGCAACGGCGTCATGTCGCAGGAGCAGAAGGCCATCATCGGCGGCATCCAGCCGGTCGTCACAGAGCTTTCGGCCAACCGGCGGGGGTAGTTCGTGGTCGAGCGAGCAATCTCCGACGAAGAAGCGTGGGAGGTGCTGGAGCCTCACTGGCGGCTCGTCACCGAACGGTTCGAGAGGAAGGGCTTCGACGTGGACGGCTTCGGTCGGTTGGTGATCGATAGCTCGGCGCACGACTCGTGCAGGCACTTCGCCAAGACGTACACGGACGCGAGCGAGGTCATGCTCGCCCCCGAGATGGTGCACCTGCCCGTGCCGTCGATCCAGGCCATCATGGCTCACGAGCTGGGCCACGTTGTGGATGTGTCCAGGCCTGGGTACTGCTGGTACCGCAAAGGGGCGCTGGTCATCCTGCCCGAGCTTCCATCGAAAGGACTCCGCAAGCTCCTGCGTCAGTGGCAAGAGCGATCGGACGATGAGGTGGAGCGTGTGGCCGATGCGATTGCAGAGGTCGCAATGGGGCAAAAGATCGGCTATGTTGGCTCAAGCTCCTGCCTCGTCGAATGTCTCGGCAAGGGCAAGGCGCGACCAAAGGGGCTTCGATGAACAATAGCAGCGTCGATACGAAAGAGGCGGAGAGCGCGCCCGTTTTTCCGGCGAGCGTTATCGGTGCGATGGCCGATGCGGTGAAGGATGATGAGTCCGAGCCGATGTCGGACGAGGAGTTCTGGGCGAAGCTGACGGAGATGGCCACCCGGCTCGTCAAGCTCTGTGAAATCGAGCGCGACGTGATCAACGCGCACGAGCAGCGTGTCCTGGCTGCGCGAAGGTTTGCCGCAGCGATGAAGCGCGGGGACAAGCAGGACGCGACCGCGCAGCTGATTCGGTGGAGTCAGCTTGCCCCTCGCGTCGAGCATCACACCAGCCGTCTGACCACCGCGGCAGCGGAAGCACTTGCCGAGATCGAGGGTTGAGGATGGACGCCGATCGCATCACGGGGAATCTGTGGGTGGGCAGCGCGCCTCCGCCGAGTACGGGGCTTCGCCAGAAGTTCGACGTGCTCGTGCTGTGCGCGGAGGAGTACCAGCCGAAGTCGTACAACTTCCCGGGCGTGACCGTTGTGCATGCGGGGTTCGACGACACGCAGGAGCTGAGCCGCAAGGACAAGCAGGTTGTGCAGTCCGCGGCGTACCTCGTTCGGCAAGCGCTCGACCGGAACATGCGTGTACTTGTCACCTGTCACGCCGGGCTCAACCGTTCAGCGCTTGTCGCGGGGCTCGCGCTGCGGCTCCCCGGGCGCGGGCGGTCCACGCCTTCCTGTATGAATGGGGACGAGGTCGTGCACTTGCTGAAGTCGCGACGCGACCCCAACGCGCTGATGAACCCCCTCTTCCAGAAGATCGTTCGGCGGGCTCAGGTGTGTCGATAGATTGTTCGATACCCGGCCTTGACGCCGCGCGATCGATGCGTACTATGCGGGTAGCAGCTTGCTCCTGCTTGAGTGGCCCGATCGCCCGCAACGGCGATCGGGCTTCTCGCTATTTGGGGTTCTGAGCGCCATCGCGTAGAATCAGGGGCATGCCGCTCCTCCTGACGAACGACGGGACCGCCTCCCTGGGCACTTTCAAGGGCACCCCGCAAACCGTTGCGCTGATGCGGGACTACGCGCTCGGCCCTGATGGCGAGCAGAACTTCTTCGTGCGGCAGTGCACAGAAGCGATCATCCGGGACGTTTCGCCCAAGGACTACCTCTCCGAGATCCTGGCGCTGTACGGCTGGGCGAAGTCGCCCTTCCTGCGGTACACGAACGACGCGCTGCATGTCGAGCAGGTGAAGTCTCCCTTCCGGGTCCTCACCGAGGTCCAGAAGACCGGCAAGGCCCTGGTGGACTGCGACTGCGTGACCGTGCTGCTCGCGACCATGGGGCTCGTGCTGGGCAGGGAAGTCGAGTTCGTCGTGGCGGGGTTCATGACCCCCGGCGTTTACACCCACGTGTTCCCTAGAATCCGTGAGCCGCGAAGCAAGGAATGGATCATCCTGGACACAGTTGCGGGCACCCGGGACGCTGAGATGGCCAGAAAGATCGTCACTTTCAAGACGTACCCCGTGGATTCCTGAGCGTGTCGAAACTTTGAGGATCTGGGGTTGCAGTATAGAATCTGCGCCATGACCACAGTGTTTATCCCGGCGAAGAAGGCTCCGAGGACGCGGCTTTCCGGTTTCGGCGGCGTTTCGAGCCAGTCAATCTTCATGGCGACAAATAGGCCGAAGCCGATTCCTCGCGGGATGGGCGCGGCTGACGGCGCGGCGCTGGTGTCCGCAGCTCTGCGTCGTCCGCTTCAGGGTCTCGGCGCGCAGATGATCGCGGCCAAGTTCAACCCGATCCAGGCGCAGTTCACGCCCGTGAGCACGTCTACAGACGGCGGCTCCACGACGGCGTGGCTGATCGGCGGGGTGGTCATCATCGCAGCGGTTGGTGGGCTCGTCTACCTGAGCACGAGGAAGAGGTAGCGTCATGAAGGTAGCCCGCTTCGGCCCTACTCCGATTTGCGGCGAGCCGCCCGCTGTGCCGAGTCCGTACGACGTGCAGCCCGGCGGCATGAACATGCAGGCGATGAGGCAAAGTACCATGCAATACGGAAGGCAGCTTCGTGGGCTCGGGGGCGGAGGCCACCATGGGGGCGGCGGTCATCACGGTGGGGGTGGCCACGGTGGCGGCGGAGGTCACCACTGGGGTGGCGGCGGGATGTACTGGGGTGGCTACCCGTACTACGACGGTCCGCGCACGGGCTTCTTCGAGACCGTGGTTGCCGACTGCGGTCCGAACTGCATCTGGGACGGCTACTCATGCCTGTGCCCGGACATGCCTCCGAAGCCGATCAAGCCCGAGGCCCCTGCCGCGGTGAAGGGTCTGCTCGGCCTGGGCGCGGTGCCACGATCGAAGTACCACCACGACTCGTGGTCGGGCGACGATCCCGCGGTGCTCGAAGCCGATGAGCAGGACGACGCGGTCGGCAACGGCATCTTCGACGGCGCGGGCGCGGCCCCTGTGCAGCACGCTGGCAACGGCGTGTTCGAGGCGAGCTACGCGGAGCCGGGCTACCTCTACAGGGAGCGCTTCGGGCAGCCCAGCGAGATCCTGGACGCGACAACGGGCAACCCCATCGTCTACCACCCCAACGCGGGACAGTCCTCGCACGAAGACATCCTGCGCACGTATCGCAGGTGGGACCTGGAGACGCCGCGGCACTACGGTCCCGCGCGCACGCCGCTCCAGGGGCTCGGGCAAGGGGCTTCCGAGACGACAGCTCTTCTGCCGTACGCCGTGGGAGGGATCCTTCTCGGCGTCGCGGCAGGCATCCTCTACACGGTCGTGAAAGGCAAGTGACATGGACGGCCTTGGCTCATACTTCAAGTCCTCGCCTCTCGACGGCGTTGCGATGGGTGCCTACTACGCTTCGCCGGTCCCGGCGATCGTCGCGCCCACCCCGATCCTCACCAAGTCGATCCAGCCCATCTCGTCTCTCGCAGGGACGAGCGGTCTGAGTTCGTTCGGGACAGGATCAATCCTGACCGTGGTGATTGCTGCGGCAGCCGGGTACTTCGTCGGCAAGCAGCTGGGCTACCCGGTCGCAGGCGCAGTCGCAACGGGGCTGCTCGGCTTGCCCGGCATGCTCGGCGTTGCGGTGTACTCCTCCTACAAGAGGAAGGGGCTCGCGGTTGCCAACCGCCGTCGCAGCCGTCGTCGTAGGAGCCGCCGATGAGCAAGAATCTCGCATGCTCGAACTGGTGCCAGTTGAACAGCAAGGGCAGCAGCGACGCGTACCTGCTGTGCCTCAACAAGTGCCCGCAGGAAGGCGTGAAGTGGTCGCCGCCGTCCTCGCTCACGTTCACGGGCAAGACGACTTCCGGGGTCAGCGTGCCCAGCCCGGTGGCCACGGCCTCCAAGACGATCTCGTCTTCGTCGATCACCCGGCTGCTTCCGACGAAGCCCGCGCCCAGCTTGGTCATCGCGGGCAAGGCCTCTTCGGCGACCGCTGAGCAGAGCGCGCCGCTTCCCGACAGCATCTCCCCGTCGCTGGACCCGGGCCCAGGTCCGGGGATGGAGGCTGAGCTTCCGCCGTCCTGGCTTTCGCAAAACAAGCTGCTGGTCGCGGGGATCGCAGCCGCTGCCATCTTCGCGGGCGTGATGGTCGTGAGAAGCCGGAAGCGCGCTGTGGCGAATGGGGTAGCGTGGATCGACCGCCTGATTGCCCAGCTGGATGAGCCCAGCAAGCCGATAACGAAAGCCGAGATGAGGGCTCTCAAAGCCAAGCTCAGGAAGCGATTCAAGCCCGAGACGGGAAAGAGGAAGCGTCAGAAGAGGAGCGGTAGATGAACGCACTTGGAGCAGCCTTTGGCATATACGACCCTGCAAAAGTCGTTCGCGCGGCGAAGAACTTCATGGCCGTCACGGGCGGCGACGTGTCCACGCATGTCGTTGCAGCGCGGGCAGGGCTTCGCGGTCTCGGTGCGGATCCTGCCCCGGCCCCGGCTCCTGCAACGAGCACGGCAGGGGCGGGCACGGTGCTCGCCGTTGTGGGCGGGATCGTGCTGGTGGTGGTCGCGCTACGCGGGGCAGCGGGCTGGTACATCGGCAAGCAGTTCAAGCGCCCGTATCTGGGGATCGCCGCGGGTGCGATCGGCGGCGCTCCTGGTCTCGGAATCCTTTCTCTCTTCCCCGGTAGGTGATTCATGCCGCGCTACCTCCCCATCCGTTCGCCCTTCTACGCGCAGTTCGAGCGCTGGCCGTACACGCGCGGGCCGAACTACACGCGGGCGATGTTCCGCGAGCAGGGGCCGGGCGGGTACTTCACGGCGCAGCCGATGAACCGGATGCCACCGCTTCTGGGGCTCGGGTACGTGGGGACGGGGGAGACTCCTGAGAACTGCACGAAGATTTGCACCGATGGGTGTGGGTCGCTCGACAAGGACTGCTTCAACGGCTGCTACAGCCAGTGTATGGGCATTTCGGTCCCTGTGACCCCCGACAACAAGAGGGAAGGCGAGACCATCGACTGCAACGCCGCGTGTGCTGGGAAGACCGGAGAGGCGCTCTCCAGGTGCGTGTTCGATTGCGGCACCGGACGCGCTGTACCGAAGTCTGCGCAGGCCGGTTTCTTCGCGGACTTCTGGTCGAGCCCGGTCAAGATGGTCGGCACGCTCGCCGTTGTGGGCGGGCTGCTGTGGTGGGTGACGAGCAGGAAGCGAGCGACGGCGAACCCTACGAAGCTCCGCGCTGGGGACACGGTTTATTTTCTGAGCGGGGAAAGAGAAGGGAAGCTCGCTCGCGTATCGAAGCGGTGGAAGGACAAAAACGGGCACGTTTGGGTGATCTTGAGGGAGCGCGAACCGGGCGCTTGGCAATGGCGCGCGCGCGAAAGGGATGTTCTCCGGTACGCGGTGAGCGTAGCAACTTTCTGAGGAAATCACGATGAACAAGCACGGCGGCATCTTCAACGCTCTGTCTTCTCTCGGCTGCGCAGTCGGCTTGGGCGCAGACGCTCCGATCAAGAAGTCGTGTACGTTCGCGACGGGTCTGTACTCCGAGGGCGCGAAGGCGATCCAGCAGGTGCTCATCAGTCGCGGGGCCACCAAGCTCAAGGCTGACGGGCTGTGGGGACCGTGTTCCGAGAGCGCGTTCGAGAAGGTGACAGGCGGCAAGCTGACCCAGGCATCGATCCTGGCGCAGTTCAACATCAGCTGTAGCCCGTACATCAAGAACGTGATCGGCACGTCGTGCAGCAACGGCACCGACGCCTATACGCCGCCTGCCGTGAGCCCGGACGACATCTCGCCCAACATCCCGCCTACCGAGAAGGCTCCTCCTGTCGGCACCGTCGTGTGCCCCCCTGGCACCGATCCGATCATGCAAGGCACCCAGGTCATGTGCCAAGCGCCGGTCGTGGCGAACCAGCCTCCTCCCCCCGTTGTGGCCCCCGTGCGCGCGAACCTGATTCCCGGCGTGCCCAACATGTACCTGGGCATCGGAGTCGGCGTGCTGGTGCTCGGCGGGCTTGCGTACTTCATGCTCAAGCCGAAGACGGCGGCGGCGAATAGGCGGCGGCACCGAAGGCATCACAGGTAGCCGATGGATGGCGTCTTCAACACCAACTCGAATCGGTCGTAGACAAAGGACACGGACATGTCGATTTTTGGAAGCCGAAAGAAGCAGCTGCG
This sequence comes from bacterium, assembly GCA_041648665.1. NCBI lineage: Bacteria > bacterium. The sequence goes on from JBAZOP010000003.1 coordinate 48,290, forward strand.
CGGATGCGGATGCCAGGGCGTCGGCCTGGGCGCAGTCGAAGTGCCGTGGTGGTGCTGGAGTACCGAGGGCTTCAAGGCATGTTCCGACGAGTCCCTCTCTTGGGCGCAGAACGCGTGCAAGGCCGACTGGGAGAACGGTGAGAAGGTCACCAACTCGGTCAACAACGAGCCGTACGCGAACTACGCCGACTGTGTGGCGCGCACTCAGCAGTACAGGTTCGAGAATGGCTGCATGCCCAAGTGCCCCTCGCAGCAGCCTGGGACGGCGACCACGGCAACGACAACCGGCGGCTCCGTCGTGTGCCCTCCTGGCCAGTGGCCCGACGCGTCATTCAACAGCTGCGTGAAAAGCTCTGGGGCGTGCTCCGACGCGAACGTGATCAAGAGCGTGCAGGCGCAGATCGGCACCACGGTGGACGGCAAGTGGGGTCCGAACAGCGCAGCAGCTCTCAAGGCATCCGGCAAGACGTACCAGCAGCTTGCCCCCGGGTGCTCAGGAGCGGTGCCCGGCGGCGGCACGGGTGGAGGGAGCGGCACGTACAAGCCCCCTGCGACAACCAAGACGCCGATCGGTACGCAACCGGGAGTCGCGCAGGCCAGCGGTTTTCTCGGCATCCCGCTCATCGCGTGGGCCGGGGTCGCAGCAGTCGCGGGCGTACTGCTGTACGCGAAGTCGAGGAAGAAGCAGGCGGTCGCAAACAGGCGTCGTCGGCGTCACCATCGCAGGTAGGAGACCACAATGAGTCGCATGGGAATCTTCACGGCGCTCAACGGCGCAGGCTTCGGCGGCTTCCTGGGGCTCGGCCTGACGCCAGCAGAGCAGTACGCGGCAACGTGCAAGCAGAACTGCGAGAACATCCCCGGCACGCAGACCGTTGCGGAGTGCCAAGCCGACTGCGACAAGTTCACCGCCGCTGCGGTGACATGCGCTCCAGCGTGCGCACAGTTTCGCCAGGACTCGAACGAGTGGGTCTACTGCATCCAGAAGTGCCACGGGCTGACCCCTTCGCAGGCGTACGACGAAGCGCAGAAGTCGCTGTGTTCCAAGCAGGGCATGACGTACTCGTGGCTTGAGAACAAGTGCGTCGATACGAACGCGTATAAGAGCTGTCCCGCTGGGACCGTCTACGCGATCTACCCTGACGGCAATCGGTGCATCGGCATCAACACCGATCTGACGAAGACGACGTGCCCTGCTGGCACCTCTCTGAAGATCGTGCCGTCCACGACTGGGGGGCCATCGGGGCAGGCATGTGTGTCCCCTGTGACGCCGACCCCTGCGAAGAAGACGCCTGTTCCGGTGAAGCCCAATCCTGTCATCGTAGGAGACGGTGGCGGCGGGGGCGGGACCTTGCTTGCTGGCATGGGCACCGGCTGGATGCTCGTGGGCGTCGGCGCGCTTGCGCTCATCGGAATCGTCGTGCTCGCGAAGAAAAAGAAGAAGCCGCTGGGCGCTGCGCCCAACAGGCGGCGAAGAAGGAGATAGTCATGCGTGAGGGCGGCATTTTTGATCTTCCGTCAGCGCTCGGCATCGAAGTCGCGATGAGCGACGCCGTCACCGAGATGGACAGCTGCAACCTCTCCGGGACGTTCTCTGAATCGGCCCAGTGGCTCCAGAACCTCCTGAAGGAGAAGGGCGCACTGTCCCTCGTCGTGGACGGCAAGTGGGGGCCGTGCTCCGAGAGCGCGTTCTACGGACTGTTCGGCGTTCGCACGAGCCAAGCCTCCGTTGCGGAGAAGACCGGCCTGTCGTGTGCGAAGTTCGTGAACTACTACGGTACCGTTGGCGGAAACTGCAACGGCAGCGACATCATCTACGAGCAGCAGGGTACGCCGCCTCCCGCTCCGACCGGGACGAAGAAGGTCGCCGTCATCAAGAAGGCTGAGCCCAAGCCGGTCAGCCTTTCCGTGGTGAAGTCCCCGTTCAAAATGGCGACGGCAACGCCCCCCACACAGGTCGTGCAAGCCGACACAGCTGGCACTTCCAAGACGTGGATCTACGTGATCGGAGGGCTCGCGCTGCTCGGCATCGTCGGCTTTTTCTTCCTCAAGAAGAAGTCCCCTGCTCCGGTCGCGCCGCCCCCCGCCATCCCCAACAGGCGTCATCGCCGCCGGTCTCACCGCATTCGGCTTCTCAAGTAACCCGCGCCAGACGACCGTCTCTTGTTGGAACGGGCCACTGTCCTGCGTCTTCGGGGCGATTGAGTCCGGGCTTCGACATGGGCCGCGGAATCTAGCCGTTGCGGGCTCAGTGTCAAGGCCTCGTGCGCTGGACGAAACCCGTCATCCCGTGGATAATCAGGCCCATGGCTAATCGTGGTGGCATCTTCAAGGGTACGGCTCTCGGGCTTCTTGGCGCTGGCAGCATCGAATGCACGGGCACGACGCTGTTCAACGCGGTCAAGGCTGCACTTGTGGCCAAGGGCTACACCGGGCTCGCTCTCAAGAACAGCTGGGACGGCTGCTTCCAGGCGGCGATCGTCAAGGAGCTTGGTCATCCGATGCTCACGGTCGGCGACGTGCGTACGCTCACCGGCAGCGGCTGCACGAAGGGCTACTTCGATGCGGGCCTGAACGACATGAACCCGCTCGTCGCGGGCGCTGGGCCGACCGACGTGGCCTCGTGCTCGGACGGAAGCGACGTGAAGGGCAAGCTGCCGACGACGATCGATCCGTCTGGACCGCTGAGCACGGACTGCTTGGGTGGCTGCGCGAAGCTGCCGTTTCTGTCTGCGGACTGGCAGGGGTGCGTCACCAAGTGCGGCGGCAGCATCCTTCAGCCCCCGGCTCCTACGCCCGGCACTCCCGCGTGCGCTCCCGGGATGTTCTACGACACGAACGCGGCCAGCTGCATGCTCATGATCGATCCGCTCAACTGCGGATCGAAGTGCAACCAGTTCCCGGCGTTCAGCTCCGAGTGGGTACAGTGCATGGTCAACTGCGGCGCGAAGGCAGTCGGTCCGCAGGGCACCCCCGTTGTGGTGCCCGGCACGAACCCTCCCGTGAAGACCGGCATGTCGATGGCAGACGTGTTCGGCAAGAACTGGCTGGTCATCGCCGCAGCGCTTGCGATCGGTGTCGGCGCAGTCGTCTACTTCAACAACAAGAAGCGGAAGGAACGACTGGGGGCAGTCGCAGCGCCGAACCGAAGGCGTCGCCGTCGTCATCACCGCTAGGAGATCACCATGCCGCTGTCCGATGTCGAATCGTTGGCGAAGCAGGTGCAGCCGCTCTACCCGGAGATGGCGACGCCGGAAGATCGGCTCATGGCGGCGTACAAGGCCGCGCGCGCAGCGTTGATCGAGACGTTGCCCAAAGGCACGACCGTTGATCCGTTGGCAGCAACGATCGCGCAGCAGACCGTGGAGCAGCAGTTCGATGCGCGCGTCCCGGCTCTTCAGTCGTCCTTCCAGAACAACACCGATCTCTCGGCTGACGATGCGGCGAAGCTGACCGCTGAGCAGAGCAGGCAGCACTACCTGTACAAGTACCTCATCGCGTGCGACGGGCTCGGCCTGTACGCGAGCGGGTACGCAAAGCAGCTCGATGCCAACGGGGAGTTCCCGGGCGACTACAACAAGAGCGTCGAGGACAGAATCCGCATCTTTTCCGAGATCACGCATGCGCACGGGACAGGGGCACTCGTCGGTCTGGTGAACAACGAAGCCGTCGTGCAGCAGGCTGCCCAGCGAGCCGCGATGTCGGGGCTCGGCGGAGTCGGGCAGGGGCAGGTGACCACGTTCATCGGATCCAAGGGCATGACGATCACCCTGCCGTCTTCGAGCGGCGCAGCCGGGCTGGGCGCACCCTTGCCATGGCAGGCCTGGGTTTTGATCGGTGTCGGCACCATCGTCGCAGGCGTCGTCATCTACCTGCTGGGAAGCAAGCGGATCGAGACGACAGCTGAGACGACCAGAATCATCTGCCTCAAGCTCATCGAGAGCGGGGACAAGGCAGCCGCCAAGAGCTGCATCGACCTCCAGAAGGAAGCGACAAACATCGGCGGCGTTGGCGACATCATTGGCAAGGAGACCATGCAGACGCTCACGAAGTACGCGTTCGTCGGTGGTCTGCTCATCCTCACCGTGATGTTCCTGCCGACGATCGTGGGCTCCGTCACCCAGGCGCAGACGACGTACCAGATGCACAAGGCTGTGCGCGCGGCAGCGAACCGTCGAAGGCGATGATGCGGTACTCGGTCCACAACGTGATGCGCGGCGGGTTCGACTACTACGACGGGCCGGATGTCACTCCGATCAACGATGACCAGCCCACGCCCTCGTTCGACTCCTCCATCCGCACCCCGCTCGGGATCCCCGCGAGCCTCGCAGGCAGGCCTCTGCCTCCCAACGCCTCCATCCGCGGGCACGGCGCGACGGCGCAAGGCGCGGTGTCTTCGGGCAAGCGCGGATCGTGGTCCACCACCGCAGCCAGGAATGGCGGCATGCCGTCTGGCATCGGCGCTGCGCTCGGGCTCGACGACTCCACGAGCAGGATGCTCCAGGCCGTTGTGGGCATCGTGGGGTTCGCCGGAATCTTCTATCTCATCACCCGTTTCGGCGACAGGGAGCGTAAACGTGTCCGCTAGCCGCAACTTCTCGACCGAGCCGTCGCGTCGCACCGTTGTTCTCGACCTACCCGAGATATACGAACGTGCAAAGCAGATGCGCAAGGTCTTCCAGGGTGAGAAGCCAAAGAAGCGCGTAGAGATGCCATTTACGTGGCCCAGCTACTTCGTGTACGTGGGCCGCGCGCTCTCCGAGCTGTACTTCTCCGACAAGAAGCTCAACGGCGGGAAGTGGGAGATTTACAAGCACGTTGCGGAGGCTGGGCAGGATCTCTACGTCAATCCGAAGATCACGACGCTCATCAAGGATGACGGGCGCAAGATGCAGTACCGCGGCGACCGCTTCTGTCTGGAGGGCGCGATGCCGAAGGACATCGCCGTGCTCGCAGAGAACAGGGGCGTGCAGGTTGTGACGAAGAGCGGCGAATACTACGAGATTCGCATGCCGCACTCCACAACGGCGGCAGCGGTGCACCCCGAGACGGGCGAGACGTTCCTGCTTGTCTACTCGAAGGAAGGTGTGCATTTCATCATCACGGGCGACGAGCTGACGATTGGGAAGGACGGCATTGCCGGATGAGAGCCAACGACGCGCAGGTGCTTCAGGTGTGGACCGCCGCGTGGTCCTGGAAGGATGCTGCGGAGCCCTGCGAGTACGTGTTCGCCAGGACGGAGTCGGAGTGCCTGGGTCTTCTCGGGCGCAGACTTCACAAGGCCAAGAATGTGCTCGTGAGGCTCAAGATCGTGCGCAACGGGAAGCTGGCGTCCACATACTTGAAGGACGCGAAGCCCAGGGTTGTGGACATCTTCGACCCCGAGCTTCGGGATTTCGCCAAGGACTTGCTGCCCGACTTCAACAGGGCGGGTGCGGCGGTCCGAAGTTCGGACGAATACGCCGATCTCGTCGAGTGCGCCGACCTCAGTCTCGGCGACCTCTGAGCGCGCCCTCGGGAACTTGACACCGTTGCGGATCTTGCCGTAGACTGCCTCTCACGTAGCAAGAGCCTCGTTGGCCCAGGGTGACGAGTTCAGCTCCCGCGAACTGAGCGGAGTTGTATTCCAACGGCGTGCAGGCCGATATCTGCAATCATCACCCGATGGCACGAGGAAGGATTTTCCGGATCACGAAGGCCCAGGCAAAGGCCTACGAAATCCTGGATCCGCCCTCGACGCGCTCGGCCCGCCCGAACCCAGGCGTCACGGCCATCATGGGGATCACCAACGGTCGCGGAGCTGCGAAGCGCGGGGCTCGCAAGGGCAAGGCTCGCAAGTCGGTCCGCATGCTCGGCGGCATCAGCTGCCCCAAGACGGCTCCGAAGAAGCACCGCATGGCAGGGGCGACGAAGCGCTCAGACTACGCGCTGCCGCAGTGCTTCCACTACCCGGTGCGCACGCGCGGCAAGGCTTCCGTCTTGAAGATCCGGCGAGCCCTGACCCGCTACGGCACGCACAAGAGCAGGTACTCGCCCGCCGTCCGCAGGCAGATCGAGCGCGGGATCGCGAAGGCTGCGAAAGAAGCCGGGATGACGAGTCCCGTGGCGATGAAGTACCGCAAGAAGTTCGCACTGGCGAATGCAAAAGGAGAAAGCCCCATGTTCGTCGTCCCCAATGCCGCGCGCAAGCGCGCAAGGCGCAAGTCCAAGTCGCGCAAGCTGTCCCCGGCTCATGCCTTCTTCTTGTACCCGACCACCAAGGGCAAGATCGGCGCGTCGGCGTCCCCGAACCGCAAGCGCAAGGCGCGCAAGGCCCGGAAGGGTGCTCGCAAGCTGAAGTTTGGCTCGCCCGCATGGCAGAAGAAGTTCAACCCGCTGTACGGCGGCAAGGGCAAGACGCGCAAGGGCAAGAAGTCGACTGCCAAGCGTCGGACCGCGCGTCGGATGGTTACGTCGGGCGTTCGTCGCGTGACCGTTCGTCGTGGCAAGGGCAAGCGCCGCAGCGGTCTGAGCGTCGCTCTGCGCAACATGTCGATCCTTCCTGCGGTGCCGAACAAGCGTCGCCGCTCGACCAAGAAGTACAGCGCCGCGTGGCATCGCAAGATGACGCATGCGGTCGCGAACCGCTATCGTCGGCGCGCTCGGCGCAACGCAGAGGGCGAGGGGATCTTCTTCCCGGGCGAGGGCGGAGGTTCGTTCATGGACGAGCCCTCCACCATCATGTCCGAGGCGCAGGAGAAGAAGCTCGCTGCTGCCGCCACTGCCGAAGGCATCGCTCAAGACATGTTCAAGACTCAGGCGGATTTCGACGCGTGGTTCGCGAACATGTACAAGAGCAAGACGTTCCGCAAGTTCTACATGTCATTCAGACGAAGGCGCACTGCGCTCTCCAAGCGAGGTAGGAAGATGGCAACCAGGAAGAAGGGCAAGAAGGCTGCGGGCCGCAAGCCTCGCAAGGGCAAGAAGGCTCGCAAGGCACGCAAGGGAACCCGCAAGCTGAAGTTCGGCTCGCCCGCATGGCGCAAGAAGTACGCGCGCAAGATCGCGGCGGGTCGGCGCAAGGCGAAGCGGCACGGCACGCGCAAGGCTGCGAAGCGTCGCAAGAGCGGCTCGCGCAGCAAGCGCCGGGTCACGCGTCGTCGAGGCACCGCACGTCGTCGGAGCGCAGCGCGCCGCCGCACGGGTGGTCGTAGGCTCAAGTTCGGCTCGAAGGCGTACAACAAGAAGTACGCGGCCAAGCGCAAGCGCAACCTTCGGTCGGCGAAGCGTCACGGCAAGCGCAGGGCTCGCCGGAACTTCAGCTTCCGTGCCATCCCGAACCAGCTGCTCATGCGCGTCAAGGCCATGGCGATCCCTGGGCTCATCGCGCTCGGTGGCTACGCCATCCATCGCGTTGTGACCAAGGTTCTGTCCAAGGCCATCGGCGGCACGGTCACGAGCTACGCCGAACCCCTGAGCGGGCTCGTCGCGATCGCGGCTGGCACCTGGGCGGTTGGCAAGTTCCTGCCGCAGCACTCTCATGCTGCGATCATGGGCATGGCCGTCAGCTTCGGCGCGTTGCTCCTCAAGAGCTTCCTGCCCGACGTTGCGACCTACCTGGGCATGGGCTCGGTCGGATCGCAGAACCAGCGCGTGCGCTGGGGCATGCAGGGACCGGAGTTCATGCAGGCGGCTGCTGGCCCGGAGTTCATGCAGGCGGCTGCTGGCCCGGGGTTCCTCCAGGCGGCTGCTGACTACTACCAGCCCGCGAGCGGGATCGGCGAGTACGTCAGCGATGGTTCGCTCTCTCCCGTGAGCGACTTCGGCGAGTACGTCGCGAGCAATCTCGACGTGAGCGGCTGGGGTGACTACGAGGTGAGCACCCAGTACCAGACCGGCGCGGACGGCTACGGAGCCATCAACGACGGGATCCAGCCGGGCGGCAATCTCGATCAGCAGTTCAACATCATGGAAGCGGCGGCGGGGCTCGGTCTGAACAGCCCCGGCAGCTCGTCCACCTACGTCCCGCACGAGGGCATGCGCAACGTGGCCTCTGCGGAATCGAGCGACAGCTCGGGCGTGTTCGATGTCGGCGGAGGCAACGGCGTCCTGGGCTGAGCCAGGGCGAAGTGATCGGATCCGGATAGTGGCAGGAGCAAGCTAGGAAACGTCAGTCTGGAGAGCCAGCGGCATAGAGGAACCAGCCTCTCAAATCATGGTACCGCTGGCAGAAAGAGAAACGCAGTCATGGCAAAGATTCTCAACATCCGCGAACGTGTTCATCAACCCTTTCGTGACGCGCTGTGTCGGACAGCCGGTCTGTTTCAGGGTGCCCTGAATCAGACGACCGACTTGTTCATCACGCAGGGGCGTGACGAGGGCTTCACGAACCTCAAGACGAGCGCCGTGCTTCCGAACGACTCGTCCATGATCATCCTCGCGGCGAGGGTGCTTCAGTGGTTCCGCGCTCCGGTGCGCCGCAACTTCAATCCGGATGGCACCGTTCTGACGAACGGCGACTACGGTCCCATCGGCCTCGCGGCGTGGGTGTGGCCGAACGGTGCGGGCGCAGTCGCGCTCGGCAACGCCCCGGCGAACTACGAGGACGTGTACCGCATGCACTGGCAGTGCGCCGAGGGTCTGTTCTGGACGATCGGCGCTGGCGAGAAGGACTCGCTGCGCAGCATGCCGACGATGTACTTCCCCATGGGCGGCGGTCTGCACGGGGACATCGGCGGGGCGACGGACCTCATCCACTTCAACAACGGCTCACCGAGCCACACGTCGATCCTTCGGATCGCGCGCGCTATCACCATCACCCCGCGCCAGCTGATCAAGGCGCAGGTGACCGCCGTGTCGTACCCGGCTGGTGGAAACCAGACGATCTTCGGCACTTCGACGGCGCAGGGGCGCGACATGCTGAACCCGATCAGCAACCTGAACTGCGTCGATGCGATGGGCAAGGTCGTTGCCCTCGTGATCGACGGGTTGCTGAGCCGCGACGTTCAGTAACCAGAACAGGGCAGCCGCCCCGGAGACCCGATCTCGCGCTCCGGGGCGTCGGTCCATCACTGGAAAGGAAGGCTCCTCGTGGCCAAGATTCTGAACATTCGAGAGAGGGTTCACCAGCCCTTTCGCGACGCGCTGTGCCGCACGGCGGGCCTCTCGCGAGGCAACCTGAACCAGACAACCGACCTGTTCATCGCGCAGGGCCGGGACGAAGGTTTCACGAACCTCAAGACGAGCGCCGTACTTCCGAACGACGCGTCCATGATCATCCTCGCGGCCCGCGTCATGCAGTGGTTCCGCAGGCCGGTCCCTCGCGATATGGCCGATGCCACCAACGTCACCCTGAACGGTGACTACGGGATGATCGACGGAACGGTCCCGTTCGCGTGGCCGAATGCGGTCGGTGGCGTAGCAGAGGGAAACGCTCCTGGGCTACACAACGATGTGTACCGGTTGCACTGGCAGTGCGCCGAAGGTCTGTTCTGGACGATCGGCGCTGGCGAGAAGGACTCGCTGCGCAGCATGCCGACGATGTACTTCCCGGCAGGTGGCGGGCTTCACGGCAAGATCGGCGCAAGAACAGGCATCATCTGGTGGTTCGACAGGCAGGGGCAGTACGTCCACTTCCATGCCCCGCTGATCCACTACAACAACGGCTGTCCGACGCACACCGCGATTTTGCGGCTCGCGCGCGCCATCACCATCACCCCGCGCCAGCTGATCAAGGCGCAGGTGACGGCGGTCCGCTATCCCGATGGCGGCAACGCCACGCTTTTCGGGACAACGACCGCCAATGGCCGGGACATGCTCAACCCGATCGACAACCTCAACGCCGTCGATGCGTGCGGCAAGGTCGTGTCCCTGATCCTGGACGGCCTCCTGAGCCGTGACGTGCAGTAGCCGGATGCGGGCAGACGCGCCCGTAAACGGTCCTCAAGTCTGATTGGTCTCGCGCCGGGCGGCAGCGTCGGCCACCCGGCGCTCCGCAAGGAGCGAACCAAAGTGATCAACGAAGCGGCACTTCAGCAATTTCTCAACCAGATCCAATCCGCCGCCAACGGGGCAGCGAAGATGGCCCGAGACGGCCTCGCCGCTGCGCAGGACGCGCGGGCCACGGCTGCGCAGCTCCGTGGTGAGCACGCGGAAGCACAGAAGAAGATGCAGGAGTGGGACTCCAAGGTTGGGGGTCTCAAGATCCGGTCTTCGGTCGGCGCGGGCATGGGGCGACCCGACCTCCTGATGATCGAGGACATCCCCGGTCGCCGGATCCCGTTCGACGTGATCGTTCCGCTCGGCATCCCCGCGAACCTGACAACGTCGGTGCCGGGGACCTATCAGGTCTCGATGGACGGGCCGTTCGTGGCGACGAGTCGGTTCGCCATCTTCGTGTCGAGCTACACGTTCCAGGTCACGGTCCAGTCTTCGACGACGCGGTTCGTGGGCCGGTCGTTCGGCAGGCAGAGGCCGATCAGCTCCGTGAACGACATCATGGACGCGATGAGCGGCTGGGCCAACACGAACTTCGACGCGGACACCTGGGCATGCCCGGCAACGCTTCCTCAAGAGGCGTCGATGGCGATCCCGGTCAACAAGTCCGGGTTCCGCACCATGGAAGGTGACTTCTACATCCAGGTGCGCGATCAGGCATACCCCCGACAGAACCAAGCCGTTCCGTCTGGCGTGTGGGCTCCTGGCTTCAAGCAGTCGATGGGCCTGTCGGTGCTCGACTACTGGGAGAAGGGCACGACGATCCAGATCGATGTCGAGCCCGCTCACGTCAACAACCCGCCCAACGGCAACATCGCATCGCTGTTCGGTACCTATCCGTACCTGGACTCGCAGTACGACGTGCACGAGGGCATCATGTACCCGCCGTATGCGTGCACTGGCGTGACGAGCGATTCGGTCACGCGTAACCCGATCGGGACACTGATCTGCGGCTACCACGGCTTCCGGATCCTGCATCCCGCAGGCGTTGCGGTGAGGTAACATGGCCCAGTATCCCCCGGCCAACGTGTGCCCGGCCACCCCGGTCGGCCCGACTTCTGCGATGCCCGGCGGCGGGATCGCACCCGGAGACATCAAGCGAACGCTGGAGCTTGCGGGGCCGTTCTCTGCGTACACGCGGCACCCTGAGCTTGAAGACTTCGAGCAGATGTTCCGCGTCGAGCCAGACGACAGCTGGTTCTCGGTCGATAGGTCACCGAACAGCCCGATCCAGTTCGAGATCGCGGCGGTGACGACGGGCGACAACCAGATGCTCTTCATCTACGACTACTCGGTGCAGGTGTTCGGCTTCTCCGGGATCAACGCTCACGACTTCGAGCCGTTGGAGGACGGGCGGCACTCGGGCGCGTTCGGCTACGTGCTCAGAATCAACGGACGGTCCCCCGGGGCCCTTCACTACCGGCTCGACCCGGTCTCCCCGAACCTTCGCCCGATCGCTATCCAGCTTCAGGGTGCGTGGCCGAACCCTACGGCCATCCCCGGGCCCGACCCGTACGCGCGGGCCCTCGCGGACCAGTTCGCGTCCTCTGCTGGCTTCGGCGCATCCATCCATCCCCAGAGCCCGGGGAGGTTCGGCGCGCACAACGCGAAGTTCACGCTGTTCGTACAGCCGAATCAGGCCCTGGACGTGACAGGCGTGATCTTCAACATGATCGAGAGCCCCATCGCATTCATCCAGGCGAGACTCAGCGGCTACGTGTGCTCGGTCAACCTTGGCAACAAGATTCTGGCTGACATGCGATCCTGCCTGCGCTAGTTTGGGATCTTCCGGCCCTGGTGTAGAATCGAGACTCCTGCGGAGGCAGCGCAAAAGCCCGAGCAGACCCTGGATCGATCTACATCGGGGCCACTTCATGCAAACACCCGCATCGTCAGGATTCAATCTCACGCGCTGGTACTTCTACGCAGACGCGGAGAGTACGAAGCAGGCCGCGTGGTCCGTGGACAGGGACGCGCTGTACGTCGTGCGCTTCTTCGTCAAGAACTGGAGCCGGGAGTCGCAGCTCTCAACGAGCGGGGGAGCAAGCGGCAGCAGCTGGAAGCTGTTCAAGAACCTGTGCGGCGTTCTCGCGCGAAGCATCGAGCGGTACACGGTGCGCGGCGTGACGATGCTGCATGTCGCGAAGATGACCGATCAGATCGGCGTGCTCGCCCCCCTCTGGAGCCTTGATCGTCTTGGATGGATGGACACGGACGAAGGCTCGTGGATCATCGATCTGGTGATCAGGGCAGATGACGACCAGACCATCTTCAAGCCAGAACTCGGGGTATGGACCGCCGAAGTTGCAAAAGCGCTTGCGGGAGCAGGGTACCAAAGCCCTTCTGTCCACGTCATGGGCATCGTTACGCTTCATTGCGGACCGAGCACTTCGGTATGCAGGCTCAACACCCCACAGGACTCCACTCCGGAAATCACAGCCGAGGTCGAGTCGTACTGGATGGGGATGCCAGACCTGATACGCGTCACGCTTCCGAAGGCGGAGCTGGATGCCGGGAAGACCGAGCCCCATACCGAGCTTCTCGACCCGTACGTGGACTGGTCAACGAAAAGGAGCTGCATCGGCTACGGCGGCGCGCAGTACGCTATCGGGCTTCACGACCACATCGGCCTGTACGGCGAGCTGAAGCCCATCTTCGAGTGCTCTGGGACGAAAGAGACGATCCTGGACGACATCGCGAAGGCGGTGCCGAAGGCCGCTGCCACCGTGGCTGGCTTTTCGACGAGCCAGAAGATCGTGGTCGGGATTTTTGTCCTCGCGGGCTTCGTGATTGGAGTGAAATGGCGTAGAATGCGCGTATGAGTTGCCCATCCTGCATCATGGCCCTATCCGGGACGGACGGTTTCGACCCCTCCCCTACCAAGAACACCGCCCTGGGCGCAGTGGTTGGCGCTGCGGCAGGCTTCCTGCTGGCCGGAAGGCGATACCGCTGGGCTGGCCTCGCCGCCGGGGCAGTTGCGGGCTATCTGCTGGCCCCAACCGTCGTGCAGAGGGTCGCCAGCGCCTCCAGCCGCCCCGCTGCGGCCCCCGCTGCCCAGCCCCCGCCTCCTGAGCTGCTGCCGCCAGGAGGACGGCCTCCAGCCGCCAAGCTGACATCTCAGGCGATCCGCATCATGCCCGCCACAGCCTTGCAGCCTCCGCCCGAAATCACGCAGCAGACCGAGACGGACTCGTTTCTGGATGAGTGGATGCGGGGGCCTGACTCGGGGCCGCTTTCGTACTGATCGGAGAATCGACCATGGACCTGAAGTGCGTTGCAATCAACGTCGGTGCGGTAGCTCTCGGGGCGTATGCGGGGTACAGGTTCGTGCCCGGCCACAAGAAGGTTGGCGCTGCGGCGGGTGCTGCGGGAGGATTCGCGATTGCGTCCTTCTTGCTCGGCTGCAAGCTCTGGGATGAAACCCCGGTCATGGTCGCACTGCCTGCGACGCCTGAAGGTGTCCCGACGACGCCTCCGATCCTTCAAGCGATCAGCCCGGACGGAGCGCCGATGCTCACTCCCAAGCCGCTGATCGTTCCGGCGAAGACGTTCAAGCTGCCGTTGACGTTCAGCAAGACTGTCATGCCCACCCAGATTGCCCCGAGCGGGTCCGGGCTCTCCACACTCGTCGCGAGGTTGCAGGCCGGGATCGCAAGCGCGATGCCGGGGGCGAAAAAGGTCGCCGTCATCAAGCAGACGCAGCCCGTCAGCATCAAGCCCGCGGGAGTCATCACGCAAGAGCAGCTGTACAAGACTTGCTACGACGGGTGCATCGTCGAGCACAAGGGCCAGTGGAGCCCGAACATGTGGCTCTACTGCGAGAGGACATGCAAGGAGCAGACTGGCCTGCCTCAACCGGTCAGCCAAGTGCAAGGGGCGCAGATGAAAGACCCCGCGTGCATGAAGGCGTGCAGCGACAATAACCCAGCCGACTTCATTGCCTCGGGCATGTGCAAAGACCGCTGTCCCGTGATCACCGTCTCGTCAGGGACGCTCTCCAATCTACTTGCGCGCGCCTCCGCGGTCCTGACGCCATCGAAGACTACGGCTTCCCCGGCGGCTGTGCCCGCGTACGCCCCGAAGCAGACTCCTTCGGCGGTATCCACCACAAGCTCTGTGGTGGCTCCGTCCTCGACGGGCGTGTTCCGTCTGGTTGCTGCCCCCACGACGAACACGTCGAAGACGAGCATCCCAGCTGGGACTTCGGCTGGGGTGCAGCCGGTGCCGGTGACCTGATGCTGGGCGCTCTTCTCATGAACGGGCGGGTACAGAAGTACGCCAAGTTCGCGTTCGGTCTGAGAGGCAGCGACGTGCGCGACCTGGACAGCTACGGCATCCCCGTCTGGTCGGTCGTGCTCGCATCGTTCGTCATCGGCGGCTACGTGACCCTGCGGTTCGCACCGAACTTTCTGGTGGGATGGGTGCGACCGAAGTGAGAGGATAGGGGATGCCCGGACTTCTGGAGTTCTTCCGATCGGCTATCAAGGGCGGCAACGGTGCCGGTGGCCCAGAGGACTTTCGTGCAGCTGCGAACCTCATCGACGGCGCAACGTTCGTGCAGCAGACCGTGAGTGCGCTGTCTGGCGAGCGCGCGCAGGCGCTGCTGTTCGAGGTGCTGCTTCCGTGGGCGGGGCAGGTTGCGGGCTTGGCCGTGAACAGATGGACCTCGATGCGATCGGGTCGGCGATCGCACTGCCGCCTTCAGGTGAAGGGTGAGCCGTGCCGCAGAGCGAGCGCCTCAACCTGCTTCGGTTGCGGCAAGCCCGTGTGTCTCGAACACGCGTTCGTCGGATCGGACTCGACGCTGGTGTGTTGGGAGTGCATGCGCGTCGGGGTGAACACCGCCGTCAAGGGGCGCAAGCATTCGGAGCATCAGCCGCCGCCCGAGAACTGGAACTGGGACAACTCCGCCGCTCCGTCTCCGGAGGAGCAGCAGAAGAAGGACATCGGCTGGGCATACGCAACCATCGGCGTGGCCGAAACAGCGACCGATGACGAGATCAAGTCCGCGTACCGCAAGGCGAGCGCGAAGTGGCACCCGGACCGCGCGAAGGACCCGCAGGAAGCCAAGAGCCACGCGGAGATGTTCAAGTCGATTCAGCTCGCGATGCAGACCATCAGGCAGCAGCGCAACGTCTAGGAGATCGCGATGTTCTACAAACACCAAGCAATCCAGCCGACCCCAGGCCTCGCGTTCGAGGCCTTCGATCGCCGGTATCGCAACCCGATGATGCCCCAGCAGGCATACAGGCCGCGCGCGGCGGGCCCGGAGTTCCTGGCCACAGACGGGACCGACCACGCGTACATGACCGCGTTCCGGAGCCGCAACCCGGTGAACCTTCGAGGCTTCGGGCTCGACGTGAACCAGCTGCTCGGGGATCAGGTGGGTCAGGTCATCGACGCGGCGATCGAGCGTAGCTGGCCCAAGATCCAGGTGAAGCTCAACGAGAGCCTCAAGCCCGTCATGTACATGCTCGGAGCCGCCGTCCTGCTTTCTGCCGCGGGCGCGACGCTGTCCTACCTCACGTACTCGAAAAGGGCTTGACGGTTGCCCTAGCGACGTGAGACCTTTCGGCTCATGTCGCAGCCCCCGCCGAAGGTCGAAACGCCTACCCCTTCCGCCGATACCTTGAACGATAGCCCAGCCGAAACAATTCCCGCTCCTTCGCCTGCGGAAGCGCCGAAAGATGAGCTTGAGGCAATGGCCGAAGGGTGCGAGGCCAACCTCTCGATCATGGTGCGTGGGGGGACGAGCACCTACGCCCACGACATGGCCGAAAAGAAGCGCTGGGCGGAAGCCGAAGCGCGCCGCGACATGCTGGAGCGCTATCAGCAGATCGCCAACACGCCCATCGAAAAGGGCGGCGGCGTCATGTACTCGAAGCAGTTCGCCGATCCGCTTTCGTCTCCGCGTGTGCTTCTTCGATACGTCAACTCGAAGAAGGAAACGCTTTGCGAGATGCTCTGCGAGCTGATCGAAAGCGACACGACGGGCGATCTCATCCTTCAGTTCGTGTGCCCGGAGTGCGTGAAGCGCGGCGTACACATGGATGCGGCGCAGTGCACGGTGCGAGACACGCACCGCAAGTGGTTCGTCGATACGAAGTGCACCGGGGAGATGCGCAAGGCAGAGACCGTGGACATGCGCGGGAACAAGATCCTGGAGCCGTATCTGCACGCCGGGGACATCGTGGACACGGAGATGCTCACCTGCGACAGGTGCGCGACGGCGTACAAGATCCACAAGAACATGCTTTACCGCGTATGGGGCAAGTGATGGGTCTCGAAGAGTTCATCATCGACGAGCAGTGCGAAGGCTCTATCGAGCAGCAGCTCGCAGAGCACGGCGACATGTGGAAGGAAGGGCGGGCCGCGAAGCACGAGCGAGGCATCGTCTACAAGGCCCCGTGGGAGACGCAGCACGACGGCGTGTGCATCGCGGCGCGTCGGCATGCGCGCGCGCTCCGGATGACGGGCGTGCCGGTGTTCCTGCAATCGGACAGCTTCACCCACTCGAACCTGGGCGTTGTGTCGGAGGTCGAGTATTTCAGCCTCCCCGGGCTGGTGCGCGCGGAGGTGGATGGCATCACGCAGGTGGATCACGGACAGTCGCTTCTGCTCATCCGGCACTGCGTGCCGACGCGCGGGGCTCTTGAAGCTCTCGTCTATCCTCCCGTGATGCGGCTTCTGAACCATGAGCAGCTCACAGTGGTCCGCAAGGCGATGATCTTGTTCAGCGCGTTCGAGACCGACAAGCTCGACGAAGACGCCGTGCGGTACATGAACATGCTCGGGCGCGTCTGGGTAACGTGCGACAAGAACAAGCAGTGGCTCTCGGCAGCAGGCGTGGACGAGGCCCACATCGTTGTGGTGCCCCACCCCTTCTACGGCAAGGACCCGATGGCGCAGCCCAGGACTGGCAAGCGCACGGGACTCTTCAGGTTTCTCAACGTCTCGAAGTGGGAGCCCCGCAAAGCGCAGCACGACCTTATCGGCGGATTCCTGCTGGCTTTCGGCCCAGCCGATGACGCAGAGCTGGTCCTGAAGTGCAACCCGTTCGCACGCGTCGAGGGCTACCCCGCGGACTGGCAGGCCTCCATCGAGCAGTGGGCCGCGAACGAGAAGGTTTCCGCACGTTGGACCAAGGAGAAGATATACGAACGCGTAAAGGTGCTATGGAAAGCCCACATGACGCGTGCAGAGCTGGCGCAGCTCTACCGTGAGTGCGACGTGTACGTGAGCACTGGGCGGGCCGAAGGCTTCGATTTGCCCGCATTCGACGCGAAGCTCTCGGGGATGAGAATGATCCATGCAGCGAGCGGCGGGCCTGAGATGTTTCACCAGCCGGGCGTGGATGTGCTGATCGATCCGACTGCGGAGACGCAGCCGTTCCACCCGATCTACAACGCCGCCCCGGATGCGAGGTGGTGTGGGTTCGACGCGACGCACGTGAGCCACGCGCTGATGGCTGCGTACGCGTGCTTCCGCGATCCGATCCCTGCGTTCGACCGGAGCAGGTACACGATGAAGGCAGTCGGGGCCGTGATGCGCCAGTCGTGCAACGAGCTTCTGAAGGAGCACGGTACGGACATCTCGAACGTGAACGTGGACGCCTCGCCATGAAGCAAGTCTTCCCCCACAGGTTCTCAGCAGCGTTGGGGCTGAAGGTGCTCAGGCTTGCCGAAGCGCAGCTGCGAGAGCAGCATCCGGCTCTCGGGCTGACGACGATATGGGAAGAGCAGAAGAGCCGCGTGGGGTTCGGGTTCACCGCTTTGACGACACGGTTTGCTGGGGTGATCACGTCGAAGGATCGAGGTCTGCACCTGGAGATGGACGTGCCGACGATCTTCAAAGCGTGGATCCCTCTCGCCAAGCAGGTGATCGAACGCGAGGTCGGCAAGTGGATCGCGCGTGTCGAGAAGGGGGAACTCGGATGAGCAAGGAGATTGGCCTCGCGTACCCCGGATGCTCCTATGCAGTTCGAGACCACGGAGTACAACCCATGAGTCTCTGCGTCTACGGTCCCAAGATCGGCTACTCCAGCCTGGAAGTCGTCACGCGCGGCATGATCGAGGCCGGGATCGAGCACGGCGTGTTCTCGGGGCACGTTCCGACCGGGCGGTCCTACGACGATCACGATCTGTATCGGGGCAGGGACGCGAGCTGTGCCGTGCTGTGCGGCGGGTACCCAGAGATGCCGATCCTCGAATACGGCGTCCACCGCTACCGATCGTTCATGCTCGCCGCGAACAGCACGTGGGTTCCGGATGCGTTCTGGGCTCACTCAAGATCGCAACTGACGGAGATCCTGACGCCTTCGGAGTGGAGCAAGCAGCAGATCGAGTCAGCTCGCCCCAGCAGCGTCGGCCTTCCCGTGCGCGTTGTGCCTCACGGCGTGCTCGCTGGCTTCAAGCCGGTGGAGCCAGGGGAGAGTCCGAAGGTCAACGTGTGCGGACCGCCGGGGAAGTTCGTTGTGACGCACTTCGCTGGCTCAAGCGACGAGCGCAAGGGAAGCCTGGAGCTGGTCAAGGCGTTCATGGCGTGGCCGAAGCGCGACGATGCGTTCCTGTTTCTCTGCATGAACAGCATGCAGGTGCACGTGTTCACGATGAAGGTGCTCGACTTGTTTGGCGAAGAGGCGCAGAAGCACATGGCGATTGTCCCGCAGCTCAACGCGGAGCCCGAGACAATGCGCTGGGTCTACGCCGCCTCCGATCTGGTCTGCCAGCCTTCACGGGCGGAGGGCTTCGGCCTCGTTCCTCTTGAGGCGCTCTGTTGCGGGACTCCGATCGCGGCCACAAAATCGACTGGCCATCTGCAATGGATGCTCGGCGCGAGGGGCGAGGTTGGGGCTGGTATTGTGCCGATCGAGGTAGAAGCGCCGCGCAAGATTGACTACGATCCGGGCGGCATGGCACCGCATGTGAGCGTGGACGCGATCGCCGCTGCGCTGGACTTCGCATTCACGCACATCGAGGTGCTGCGCAGGGAAGCGATGGAGTTTGCGAGCGATCGTCGCTCGTGTTGGTCGTGGGCGAATCAGACACGCGCGTGGGTGTCACAACTGAAGGAAAGGTATGTGAGCGATGGTTGATCTCGAACCCTATGTGGGAGAAGTCGTGCTTCTCATGCTGGCCAAGCCCCTGCCGTACGTCCTCAAGCAGGGCCTCCAGTTCGCGCCGGTAATGGTCAGCAAACAGCTTCAACCGAATGAGCCCCCGGTGCAAATCCCGGCCCTGACGGAGATGTTGCAGGGCAAGGTCGAGAAGCGCGGCAACAACTACGTGATGTCGTACTCCAACCCCACCAAGGACGGGACACGCATGTCCATTGCCATCGATCCCAACATGGTGGACGCCGTGTACTCGCACAGCGGGATCGCTGTCGTCAGTCCTCTGATGGAGATTCCGGGGTCTCCGGGACAGTAAGACGGATCCGGGCTACCGTTCCGTCGTCTCCATAGGAGATGACGGGCGAGATCCTCAAGTCCCTGTCCCCGAGCCGCGCGCACGCTCCGACCTGACCATTCGCACAACGGAACGACCCTCCGGGCCTGCTCTCCCTGCGGCACGCCTGGAGGGCCCGCTCGCGCTCTTCGTAGGATGACTCGTTGCCGTAGAAGAAGGACGGGTCGCCGACGAAGAGCATGGCGAGCGTGCCCCAGACGTGGCCCACCTGTAGGAACTCCGACTCCGGGTGGACGGCGGGCGGGCTCGGGTCAGGTCCGAGCGACAGCTCGATGACCCTGTGCTTCTTGGGCTTGGTCGGATGCTTGACGACATGGAGCCCCACGAACAGCTTGTCGCCGCCGAAGGGCAGGTACAGGCAAAACTCGTCCATCGGGTGGTGGAGCTTGCGGGCTACGGGGACGATGAGCAGCCTGCCCGACTCGACAGCCAGCTCGCCTCCCGTTGTGGGCTCAGAAGTGCTGGGGTATGATGAGGCCATGGCACGAACTCTCGTTGGGACAATCACACGGATGACGGCAAGCGTGTACGTGGCTGAGCGCGTGCCGCCCTACGGAACCGACTCGGTGATCAGGGGCTCGTTCCCGGAGGCCAAGCTGTGGCTCAAGGGGTGCGTGAACGACGATCTGACGGAGACTCGCAACGCGAACGCGCTGCCTCCCGAGATCGTCTACCTGTACACCCCCGGATGACGACATCAGGTGACCCACTGCTCCGCAAACACCAGCATCACAGGGTCAGGTAGCTCGTCGGTGAACGTCTCGGAGAAGTTGGGCTTGGCTCTGCGCCTCACGATCGGCTGCTTGAACTTGGCAGTCTCCTGCTTCGCCTCCTCTTTGCTCTGCCACGCCCGCGAGGTTTGCTCTTCGTAGCTGCGGCCCGCCGGTATGCCGCCGTGCGCTTCCTGCGATTCCTCGAACTCCGTCTCCACCTCGGCGTACCTTTCGGCCTTCTTGCCAACGGCCATTTGCAGGCGTCGAGCCACCTCAACGTCGCCGACTTTCTCCTCGGCAAGCTCGCCGCGGTCCTTGAGCATCTGCGTCACGGTCTGTCCCCAGGCCTCGGCGATGACATCTCGCATCCGCTCGGCGCTGTGCGCCGCCATGTCAGCAGGATGAAGCCGACGAAGTTCTTCTTCGATGGCGGCAGGGCAGGGCACGATGTACGCGAGCCATGCGTAGTAGTGCCTTCGGATCATGTCGTGATGCTCTTGAGCGTCGGGGCCACGCTTGCCCATGGCCTCCTTGTGACGCTCCCACAGGTTGCGAGCGATGCGCCGAAGGACGCACTCGGAATCGGTGCCGTGTCTGCGCCAGAACTCCTCCTTCGTCCGCATGTCGTGAACGATGGTGTTCTGCTCATTGAACGTGAGGTACCCCTCCTCGAACATCCGCGCACGGAGGACTCGTGACGGCTTGACGGCCCCTGGCGCACTGATGTCGATGCCGTGTTTGCTCTTCAGGTACATCGTGAGTCGCTCATCGTACTTGAGAGGAGCGTGGCGAGGCCTACCCTCTTTGTCGATCTCTTCCATCATCTCCGTAGGCTCTTCGAGCGTCGGGTGCTCTTCCCGCGCCTCTGCGATCGCTTCGTCCTGTTCCATCCCCTCTTGCATCTTGGCGTCGATGTCCTGCTGTATTCTGGCAAACGACGCGTCCGCGGCTTTGCCGACGATCTCGTAGATACTGATCGGAGGGATCTTCACCCCTGCCCCAAACCTGTCCTGCTTGCCGGTCTCCTCCTGGAATTTCTTGTCCAGTTCCGCCATTTGCTTCTTGGCGGTGTCTCGCGCGCTCGTGTCGAACTTGAACTCGTGGTAGTAGTCTCCCCACACCTGTAGCCAGTTCACGAGGTCGTCGATCGCAACCGTTGTGCGCATGACGCTGGGGCGGATGCCTTGGAGCTGCTCGATCCACTTACGCATCTGCGCGCGCTCTTCTTCTGGCAGTGAGAGCAGAGGGTCTCGATCGAAGAACCACTTCGGCAGATCGCGCATCGCGGCGAGAGCGGGGTAGCTCGTCTCCTTCATCTGCCCCCAGGTTGTGGCATCTGCCCACTCGATGGCTTGCAGGAACCCCTCGTCGATCTTGGCGCGGTGCTCCTGCCTGATCGCCACCATGCCGCCGGAATACATCCCCACCGTCGCATGCCGCCAGTCTGGTCTGCCTACGCCCTCACCCTTCTTCTTGGCGACGCCCATGAACTTGATCTCTCGACCGGGCTGGAAGATGACACGGTTCTTCTCCGTGTCGTCCACACGGAAGCTCCGCGTGTCGATGCGTGTGGCGCGCTCGGTGAACGGGATCCAGTTGTAGGGCCTGCGAATGAGCGGCTGCACGGCCATGTCGCCGTGGACCGCAAACCACTCCACGATCCTTTCGGCCATGTGTTCGCGAACGATCCCAAGCTCCCCGGGCGAGGCGCTAGCCTTGAAGTCAATCCACTTGTCCCCGCGCTTGACCATGATCGACTGGAACTGCTTGGACGCAACGGTCGTGATCTCCGTAATCCAGGCGACCAGCGCCAGCGCAGCCGTGGGGCCCTTCTCGTTCCAGAAGCGCTTGTAGAGGTTCTGGAGCCCCTTGAGTACGTCCCAGTTCGGTTCGGTCTCGGGCTGCGTCTGGAAGTGGCTCAGAATGGGAGCCATGTCCTGCTCGGCCCAGGTGTTCTTGCGGCCCGCCCACCACGGTAGCCTGGAGGTGTGTCCAATCCGGTAGGTGAGTACGGCTCCCTGTCCCTTGGGCACGTCATGGGGGTCCATGTGGACTTCCGGCAGGTAGAGCCTGAGCTTGTCCACGCCGGTCTGGTACGCCCACTCGGGGCTCTTGAGCGGCTTGTCGGAGACGGCGATTCGCTCGCGGCGCGGACGCTGTTCTTCCCCTGGCTGCTGCCCCACGAACGGCGTAGGCACTTTGCGCCCCTCGGGCTCGGAGGCGATGATGCGCTCGTCGTCGAGCGGGCTCCCGCGCCGCCTGTGCATCCGCTGCGCTTCCTCGGTGGACATCACATCGCCCTTCTCCGCCTTGGCGATGTACGCGCCGATGATCACAACGGAGTCGGGCTGGATGTGCACGTAGCCCTCGGTCGTCTTGATGCTCTCGTGCCCGAGCAGCGCTTGGATCTCGTCCAGGGGCATCCCCGCTTCCCTGGCGCAGGTGGCCCCGTAGTGCCGGAAGTTGTGGGCGTGGATCCGCTTGCGCTCGTCAGCGTTCAGACCCCGCTGCATCCCGCTCTTCACTTCCACAACGCGCGCTCGTTCCGCCAACGCGTAGAGCATGCGCCGAAGCCCGCTCGTATCCAGCGGCTCCAGGGCCGTCTGCTCCGGTTGCCCGTCGCGTTCGTTGGTGCCCCAGCGGACCAGCGACGGCACGATGGGCGCATTGGGGTTGGTCATCAGAGCTGCGCAGTACCTCGCCCAGTGCGACGGTTGAAGCTCGCCAGTCTCGGGATTGACTTCGTTTTCTTGCGCTCGCTGCCGAAGGCCTTGATCGAAGGCGACCATGGCATCGCGGATCTCGCTGGACAACGGGATCTCGCGCGTCTTGTCGCCTTTGCCGCTGCGGATGCTCAGGGTGAGCAAACCGTTCTTCTCGTACAGATCCTTTCGCAGGGCTCCGACAAGCTCCTCGGATCGAAGGCAGGCGTGTGTGAGAAGGTAGAGAGCAAGCGTGTCCCGGAGCGATTCGAGGTTGGGACCGGCGGCGGCGCGGAAGATGGACTTGCGGAGAGGGTGGGTGAGCATCACCTCGCGCGCCGCGCGCTTGCGCTCCTCGCGGGCTCCACGCAGAGCGATTCGGGCGGGTTCCTTCCACACGTTGACGCGAAGCGGTGCTTCTCCGTGCGGCCCTGCGTCCCCCTTGAGCATCTCGCTCCAGATGGCGCTCAGGCCCGACAGGTACGTCGCGATCGAGCCCATCTTGATCGAGGCTCGCTTCTCGGGCACCACGTAGCGGTAGACCATCGGGTCGCGCTCCTTGCGCGTCCAGATGCGTCCCTGCTCCTTGCGCACTTCGATGCTCCTCGGGAGTCGGTACATCCATCGGTAGTCCCGGATGAGCATGCCCAGGCGCTTGTGCAACTGGGACAGGTCGTCGGTCCCGTCAGGCTTCTTGGGAACGAACTTGGCGCGCGTGGCGGGCGTGAGCATCTCGTAGATTTCGAGGATGTTCACCTGTCTGCCTCCGCGGGATGCCTTCTCGACGGCGCTGTAGATCATCCACGAGTCCATGCCGCTGGCCCGCACGATCATGCCTCGGATGTCGGGCGGATCGGTGCTGCGCATCCACTCGTACAGCTCCATCGCGACCCGGCGCGTGACCTCGTCCGGGTCCAGCTCCCTGCCGAACTTCGCCCTCATCCAGTAGGTGAAAATCTCCAGCGACTTGAGGTACACGCGGATCGTGTTGGAAGCGTCCTGGGGCTTGTTGCGGAGCCTGCGCTTGCCTCGGAGATCCTCGCGCCGCACGCCCTTCGCGCTGTCCTTGAGACGAGAGACGAGCCGCTGGATCGCGTCCACGTACTTGGACTGCTGATCGACTTGGGAGTCCTCGAAGTACCCGAGTGCGTCGGGGCGGTTCGGGCGCGTGAGATCGAAGTCAGACACCGCTATGCTCCGCGTTCGGATCCGACGCGCTGAAATGCCGGATCTCGTCGTTGATCTTCGTGCAGAGCGTCTCGCCCTCGCCCATCGATCCGCGCAGCCACCGCAGGTGGACTTCTCCGTGTGTCGGATGCTTGCCCGTGACCTCTACCCTGCCATCGGACAGCTTGCACTTCGTTGCCGGGATGCCCTGGGCGATGCACTCGCGCACGAGCCCTTCGAGCCTGTCCTGCTGGTAGGACGAACGCGGCGTTCTCGCCCTCGGCTTGGTGTCGCGCTTGCGAGGGGCGTCTGACGGCTCGACGATGTCCTCGTCATCGTCTTCGTGCACAACGAGCGGGGAGGTGTCCAGCCCGAGCGACTGCGCGCGCATGTGCAGCGAGTGCGCTTCCTCACCGTCTGCCAGCTCGCAGGCGAACACGATGAGAAGCTCCAGCAGTTCCCGGAGCGATGTGCGCCAGGACTCCTCGATGCTGCTTCCCAGGGCCTCGAACAGCACCTCGAACTTGCGGAACTTGTCGGGGCCCATGTTCTGCTTGAGAGCCGGGCTCTGCACCGCCGTCTTGCACATCTGGATCAGCGCGACCGTGCCGCCTGCGATCATCATCGTGGCTGTGGCGCAGGCCTGGGCAGTGACGGCGACCTCCCGCGACTCCTTGTTCTCTTCGAGAACCGCGATGGCGTACGAAACGAGGCGAAGGTCGAGACTTCGGCGCAACTTGCCTTGCTGCATGGCGATGATAGTGCGCCTACGTTGCACTATGTGCAACTGCTTACAAGCGGCCCAGTTCCAGACTTTCTAGTATCTACGGCCTTTGATTGTTTTGGGGCGGGGCCTGGGGACCATCACGCGCTCGATCCTGCGGGCCGTTGTGGGCATGGCTTCGTACGCGTCGGACTGCACCTTCGAGCATGCCTCCAGCTCCGGGAGCCCGAGCTTGTTGACGGCTGGCGTGTACCACCAGTTGTGGGCCTTCAGGGCGATGATCTTGCCAGTCTCGTCGATGATGCCGCCGTCGTACTTGTGGAGCGTCGTCATCTCTTCCACCCTTGTTCGCGCAGGCATCCTTCGATGTCAGGCGGCTTCCAGCCCTCTGGCTTCATCTGTTTGAGATTCACGATCGGCCCCCCGAGCTTGGTCATGTTGGCTCGGTGCACCTCCTCCGCGATCGGCCCGCCGTCGATGCCGAAGGCGATGCGGGAGCCCTCGACGACGTAGTCGGTGTCCGCGAACCCGTCAGCTGCGGCAGGAAGATCGACATCGACTTTCAGGCTGTCCAGGCAGTCGAGAGTCGTGCGCTTGAGATGCCCGAGCACACCTGCCCCGTGATCCGGCCTCTTGTCGTAGCATGCTTCCGCAACCTCGAATGCCTCTTCCAGTACGAGTCGAACACGCAGCCTTACCGTCGCTTCGTCAGGGACCGTAGGCGTCGAGTTCTGGACTTGACCGACCGCCTCCATGAACTCCTTCACCTGACAGTGTACCTTGCTCACCGCGAAGTCCGCGATCTGGGCAAGGATGCCGTGTACTGCCTCGTGCCACGTGAGGCAGCCGGGCTCAGGATCCTCCAGCAGCATTGTCAGCTTCTTCGACAATCCCAACAGCTTCTCGATGTTGCTCACGTCTCACCATCCTTGTAGCCCTGCATCATCCTCGCCGCGACTTCCCCCGGTGTCTCCGGTTTGACGCTCCAGTCGATGCCCTTCTTCTCCTTCTGCTCCCCCGTAGGCTTCTCAGCCTCGACCTCGGATCGGTATTTCGGCTTTTCGGAGGCCATGCCATACACAATGATCGCGTCGCACTGCCCGCATGTCGCGTGGAGGTGAGACCCTTTGTGTTTCCACTTACAGGTGGCTTCCGTGTAGAAGCGAACCTCGGAGCACTTCACCCCGTTGCACACGTGGCAGAAGAACTCTTCCTTTCCCTTCCACCTCAAGCGCCCCAAATCGTCCGTTCTTGGATCGGCGGGGGCCGATTCGGACTTCTTCTCAGTATCGTCCCCCACCTTCTCGGCAGGCTCCCGATACGGATGCCCGTTTTTGTCCTTCGCATCCGGCGCATCCGTGGTCAGGCTCACGATGCGGTTCAGGTACTCCTGGGCCTTCGCCTCCGCGTCGTGCATCCTCTTGCGCAGATCGCGGATGATGCGGAAGCGATAGACCGCGAGGGCTGAGCCCGCGACGATACCGAGCAGGATCAGAGTTAGCGCTGCCCAAAGTGTCAGCGGATGCGTTACAAGGTAATCAGCCATCTCGGATCTCCTTCAATCAGCTCGCGGTCGCTTGTGCCGGTTGAGCCAGCCGACGACGTGCACCTTCCCGCAGTATGGGCACTCGTAGCCGAATAGCTCGCACAGGATGATAGGAAAGCAGACAAAGGCGGCAAGCACGAAGCTCAGCGCTACGATCAGCAGGAGCTTGCCGACGAATACCAGTACAACGATCACTTCTCCTCCCTCGCGCGCAACTTGCGTATGCGCTCAATCTGCTCGTTGTTCTCCCTGATGCCTGCGCTACACAGCATCATGATGCGCGTGCAGCCGATGACGACCGCGATGTCGCACAACACGGTGAGCGCTAGGAGCGTTATGTAGATGTAGTAGCCCATCACTCTTCCCTCAACACTTCCGCCAGCGTCCCCTGCTTCTCGGTCCCCATGAGCCTCGCCAGGATCTCCGCTGGCAACTGCTTGTGGTAGCGGGGCAGGATGCGCTTGGCGAGTGCGACCTCGCCGTCTGTCAGCTGCCTTCGCTTGGCGATCTCTGCGACGCGCCTGCCCATGTGAGCGTGCGCTCCGGAGAACCCCATGCCGTCCCTCTGGCGAGCCCCGTCGCACAGCGCCGAGACCGCCAGGAAGCCCGCAGAGGCCGCTCCGCGCTCTTCGTCCGTCGCCACGGGCCAGACGATCTTGGGAGGCTTCGGAGGCTCCACGGGGCCAATGCGAGCAGCCGCGGTGTGCTCCAAGGCAGCGTCCGCGATCTGTTGCTTGCGAATGACCTTGGCGAGCATTACAGCGTCCAGGCTCTCGTCCACGGCGAGATGCTGGATGAGCACGGCGTTCCGCTGGGAAATCCTATGAATGCGATCTTCTGCTTGGCTCAGGTCTCCGGGCACCCAGGAGCTTTCGACGAACGCCATGTAGTCGGCTGCGGTCAGGGTGAGCCCGACGCCCGCCGCTTGGATGCTTCCGATGAACACCCTGATTTTCGGGTCGGACTGGAAGCGGTCCACGATGGCGAGCCGATCGTTCTGCGGAGTCGGGCCGTAGACGCACACGGCTTCGCTGCCATAGTGGGCGACAAGCTGCTCGATGACCGCGTGGTGGTGCGCCATGACGACGATCTTGGGCCGCTCCTCCAGGACGAGATCGAGATGCTCGAACACGGACGGGAGCTTCGCCAGGGCGAGCTTTTGCCGCTCCACCGAGATCGTCTTGAAGTCGATGTCCGCAATGGTCTGGCAGAGCCGGTCGAGCGCCATCTCGTACGCGACCGTGTCCCCGCCCGCTTCGGCCAAGTCCACCTCGGCAGCGAGCACATCGATCTGCCCGCTCTGCTTCGTCCATGCGGCGTGCTCCGCCTTGACCGCGGCAGACGCGCCCGTGGGCGGGAGGAACACGATTTGTCTGGTTTTCTTCGGCAAAAAGGGCAAAACGTCGGACTTTGCGCGTCGGATCATTACCGTCGATCTCATGCGTTCTTGCAGTTCTTCGAGGCGGCTCGCGCCGTCCGTGTGCCACACCTCGCGCGTGAATCCGCCTCGGACTCGGATGGTCTCCTTCACAGCGCCGCAGTAGCGCATCAGGAACGGCCATTCCAGGTTCCAGGTGACCGGGTCCAGGGCGTGCAGCAGCGGCCATAGCTCCTTCGGGCGGTTGGGCAGCGGCGTGCCCGTCAGGAACAGCGCGCGCTTGGCTTGGTTGATCAGTCCAAGCTGGGCAGGCTCCGCGGGTCTGCCTCGCTTCTTGTCCTCGCGTTTGCCCTTCTTGCCCAGGATGACTTCGCTCCGTTGTGCGGTGCCCGTCTTCATGCGGTGAGCTTCGTCCACGATGAGAAGGCCCCAGGTCCGAGCCATCAGCGCTGCGCGGAGCTGGGCTGCACGCGGGCCGACAAGCCGCTCGTAGTTGACGATGACGAGATCGTTGCGAGGATGCGGAGGATCGTTCGACTCCACAACGTGGATGAGCCGTGGGCGCACGAGCCACTTCTCTGCCTCGCGCTTCCACAACAGGCGCAGGCTTGCCGGGCAGATGACGAGGATGCTGCCCATGTTGGGCACGGCATTGGCGACTCCGAGCGCCTCCACGGTTTTGCCAGTGCCACAAGAATCCGCCAGCAGCACATTCCTGCGCGCCAGCGCGTACTCGACGGCGGCAAGTTGGTACGGGTAGTATTCGCACCCGGGCGGCGCAGGCACTTCGAGCTTGCTGTCCGCGGCCTTGCTCGCCTCGACGGTGCGGTAGTGATCCGCCAGCGAGTAGATCGCGGACTCGGCGAGGTACTTCTCCGCTCGGGAGGCCACCGTCTTGTCGGCGGTGAACCAGATGCGCGGCTCCATGTGAGCCTTGCAGGCTTCGCAGGCGTGGTAGCAGCGCTCGTCGCCGAAGTGGAAGTGGAAGCCCAGGCTCTTGAGATACTCGCGCGCGGGAACGTCGTCGAAACGAATCTGCGCGTAGTAGATGCCGTGGCTGAACTCGATCTTCATGCCTATCCTCGCGCCCCGGCAACCGTCATCGCGTTGGCGAACTCGGTCATGTACGGCAGGCGAAGGATCCACGCGCAGACACCTTCCGGCCCCGACCACTCGGGCATGCGGTGGCTCCTGCGGTCGAAGTACATCTTGAGCGCGGTCTCGTAGTTGAACGAATAGGTGGCCTTCTGCAAGAAGCTCTCGGGCAAGTGCATCTTGAGAAGGTGAAGCCGCTCGGGGGTCTTGTCGGAGCGGTACATTGCTCCAAGCCCGTTCACGTACTCCAGTTGGGCTTGCGTGATGCAGCCACCCTCAAAGTCGGACCGCTCCAGGTCGCGGCTTCCGAGCTTGTGCATCGTCGAGCACGAGTTGCGGACCGTCGAAACCTTGTACGTGTCGAGTTCCTGCCAGATCGCCCGCGGGATCGTGATGTCCCACCACACCTGGATCTGCCTCAAGAACTTCCGGTGCGCACCACCGCCGCGGATCAGCGACAGGGCAAGCTTCATGTCGTCGGGGCCGATGGCGGGTTTTTCTGAGGACTTGATCCCGTAGTCATTGAGCGTCCAGCGATCGGAGTCATCCTCGAACCGACTGTCTGACTTCGCCCACGACTCCATGGGGTTCCTCATCCCACGCAAAGCCGCCCTCCAGCCGTAGACCTCAACGTTCTCGATTTTCATGTTGCTTCCTTCCGTCACGGCTTCCCGTACAGGCGTTCCATTTCGGTCCGGTGCTCAGCTTCGCGGCACTCGTGCTCTCGCCTGAGAACGGCAACGAGTGCTTTGAGCCCCCGGGGCGTGTCAACGTGATAGCCGGTCACATCGCGGCTTGGGGCTGGGCAAGCGCACGATCCTTCTGTGCGCACTTCCTTGCCGTGCGTCGTGAAGAGTTCGGCTGCTGCCGACAGCGGGAGAGGGTTGTACTTCGTGAAGCACACCCAGTAGTACCAGTTGCGGCGGAAAGACCAACCGTACGCTTCGGCTGTCACATCGTGCACATTGATCCACGTCGTTCCCGATCGTGCACACGCGTCGGGAGAAACAATGCCGCAGCGCCCCAGTTGCGCAGCCTCGGAGCCGGGCTTGTAGACTTCGGCTTCCCTTGTAGTGAACGTCACTACGCCTCGCGGTATTCCGGCCTCTGACAACTCGGCCAGCGCCGTGTCCTTGGCCTTTGCAGGGAACGGCGGATCGCCCAGGTTGGGGAAACCCACGAGTTCACCATCAAGATTACAGCTTGGATTCAGACTCATCGTTTTTCCTTCCTCCGCTCGCTCGGCTTGATGAACACGATCTTGATCTCACAGACGCGCTTGCCCCACCTCCCTATCTTCTCCACGCGGGCCATCACGTCGTAGCAGCCGTCGCCGAACCCGGAGGAGACGCAGACTCCCAGGCCCTCGTGCCCCATGTCGTACGAGAAGGACTTCATGGCCGGGCCACCGTGCATCCGCTCGAAGAGCCCGAGCTTGTTGCAGAAGTCTTCCCAGTCCTTGCCGATCGATTTCGGCTTGTCCTCGCCCTGGCGGTGCAACACGTAGCAGGGGTCGCCGATCCACACGAGCCCCGCATCCACACCGATCTCCCCGACCTTCACCCAGCTCGACTTTGTCCGTACCTTCTTCGTCGTCTTCATGTGTCTTCCTTCCCCAGCACGTGCTCTCGCACGTTGATCGGCGCATCTTCTGCCCCGCGCCAGTATGGCTCGATCTGGATTGCCTTGCGCAGCGCCCGGTTCACCCCATGCGGCTGCATCTTCCAGTGTCCGCGCACCAGCACCTGTACCTGCGGGATGCCAGCCTTGCGCTTGCCCTCCATGTATTGCCGGATGGCGGGTCGGCAGTCGATCTTGATCGGCTTGCCGACTTGGTACGTCGCGATTGTGGGAGGACCGTCCCGCAGCTTCGCAGACCTGTGCCCCGCGTCGATCTTGTTCTGCTTGGGAGGCCTGATGTTGGACGGGTCGCTCATGGCGAGGCACGTTCCGCACACGAGCCTGCCCAACAGCGCCGCCGCCCGTTCGTCCACCTCCTCGAACGGGTGCACGAAGCTGCACTCGTCCCAGTGCGCGCTGTTTTCCTTCACGTCCAGCAGACACGTCACGTCGGGTCCGTACCTCCAGATGAGCACTGAGGAGTCGGAGAACGCCACCATGGCCCAGCCGTACGTCCGCTTGTCGCGCCAGCGAAGTGATGTGACGAGCACGTGGCGGATGTCGCTCAGCCGCCCGGTCGTGTCGTTCTTGATCTGGATGAGCCCCTCCGGGACAACGATGTCGAACGCGGGCCACGGCATCAGGATGTGCTCGCGCATCTCGTCGGTGACGCACGTTGCCATGAGCGCGGCGGCGTACTTGTGCCCCATGGTGACCTGTGGGAAGCCGCCTTGTGCCCAGCGGTGCGAGCCAATGAGGATGAGTTGGTCCCCTGGCTTTGCCGCCATGGTCGCGATGGCGAGCCCCTGCGCAGGATCGAAGTCCAGCTGGTGTTCGCTCAAGGCGTCCAGCAAGTCCTCGTCGGAGTTCATCGGCCCCACCGTGGAGAACACGACTTTGCCGATGCCAGCCACCATCTCGCGGCTCATGCCTGTGTGGGGATCGACTCCCCAGACTCGCTGCGCAGCGTCCGCGGACTCGGCGAGCGCCTTCATCTGCGCCCAGTCTTCCGGCTGCATCACGTGCCTCGCTTCTTCCTCTCCTGCTCCGCTTCCTCAGTCGTGCACCAACACCCGTAGTCCTCGCAGCTGACGAGCTGGCAGAGCGCGCCGTGGATTCTGTACAGGATCTCGGGCTCTCGGATGAGGTGGACGGCGAGCTTGACGGAGTAGCCGAACGTGTTGCCGCTGTGATCCGAAAGGTCGGCCAGCACCTTGCGCTGCTCGTCGTTCGAGGCGTCATTGAACGCTTTGACGGCCTCGACCGTCTTGCACGCTGCTGCGATCTTCGCTGCCGTCTCGCAGCAGAACATCTCGTAGGGCCCGAACTCTGGTCCCCACCCCGGCTTGTGCATGAAGAACAAGATGCGAAGGCGCATGTGAGTAGGCAGAGCTTCGACCCTGGCGTTCCACTCGGGGAGCTTGTCCGCGAACTCCTTCTCCTTCCTCGCCTTGCTCTCAGCGATCTCTCGCAGCCGCTCCACCTCGTACTCCTGCTGCGTCTGGTAGTAGTACACCCGGTCGCCACAGGCGACGCCTCGCACCGGATAGCCGAAGCCCTTGCCGTAGAAGCGAACCATCTCGCCCCTCTTCGGCAGCGGCAACTTCTCCGGATTGCTCACGCGCAGAAAGCCGCTGTCTTTCACGCGCAGCTCGAAATGGCCTGCGTCCTGCTGCGATGTGGACGCGCACTCCACGTCGTAGAACTGCGTGTCGTCATCGGTCGGGTGTTTCATGGACTTCCTTTCAGAGCTTCGCTTCCCAGGTCTTCAGCTCGGGCCAGTACGCCACGATGCCGCTCCCCAAGTTGTCGATGTGCGGGGTACCGAGCAGGAGCCCGTTCTCTCCCAGGCAGAGGCCCAGCCGGTACAGGTCACTCCAAGCCTTGAGCCTGACAGCTACGCAGCAGGCTCCGCGCATGCCCCGTCCTGAGTAGCCAACATCAGCTTCCCAGCCCAGCTCGTGGAGCTGAGCAACAACATCGGCGGGGACAACAAGCATGGGCTTCTCCTACCGTCAAAACCCCGCTCCCATGAGCGAGGTGAGGACGGGGCAGCGTGATGTCATTCGTCGGTCAAGAAACCGTCGATCGCTTCGGCTAACGCCATCATCTCGGCGCGATTCAGAGATGCCGTCGCGATCATGAACACCGCTCCATCCTGTCCGTTGGATTTTGTGAGCGGGCTCCTGATCTGCAAGTTCCATGCTGCGCCGTGCTGGGTCGAGTACAGCCGGATTGCCTTCTCTCGTTGCGCATCGCGGTTCGACGCCACTTCCGCATAATTGATCGGTCGGTAGAACTCGTCCTGCGTTCCTATCTTTCTCATTTCGCGCTCCAATGCCTCGCCGTGGGCAAAGCTGGTGTCTCAGTCCCTCGTCTCCTCCGCAGAGTGCGTCATCGCCCTTCGCGCAACGATGACTCGCTCACCGTGCCCAGGCAGACGAATCGGCGGGTGCGTGGCGTGCTCAATGGCCCCTGGCCCCAGGCGCACGACATGCCCCGAAGGCAAGTTCGGCATCTTCGGCCCAAGGCCTCGAATGACCGCGATGTCACCCTGGCGTCGCACGATCTGGTTGGAGCACGACCGCCAGATCCAGTCGATGGCAGAGCGTACAGAGGCGAGCCCGGACGGTACCGCATGGGCGAAGAACGTCCCGCTCTCGTTGCGGCCCACCACGAACCGACTGCTCGTCTCCTTCGGGTACCACTTGGAGGACTTGGCGTAGACCCGCTTGCGCGTGACCTCGATGAGAGCGAGCCCCGCGTGGCCTGAGTCGCAGTACGGCACCTGAGCCGCCAGCCCCGGGCCCACATAGTCGACCACGTTCGTGCTGCGGTAGTCGCCCCGTGTCGAACCATGCTCGTCGAAGTACAGCTGAGCCATGCGGGCGAGCCCGCGCCCCTGCCGCTGCATCTTCTGCGCCTCCCATCCGGACGCAGTCGGCGCGTACGGTTCGGCGAGGCCCAGCAGAGCCACGATGGCAACGTGCCGGGCGTTGACGAACATGCGTTTGGAAGGAGCCCCGCGCTTGCCAGCGATGGCTCGCTCCGCGGCCTTCTCCAGCTGGTCAAGCTGCGTCGTCTTGTCGTAGCTTCGGATGGCCTGTTTGAGGCTCACTTGCCGCTCTCCGTATCGATGCAGGCGTCCAGGGCCTTGTCGTCTCCGAACATCCATCGCATGGCCGCGAGGACTCCCTTGCCCATGGGCGAAAGGGTCTTCTCGCGCGCCGCCAGCGCTTCCATCTGCGGGGCCACTGCCTTGGCAGGGCGCAGCCGGAACTTGGGAGCCTTGCGCTTGCGCCCGCGGCCTCCCCTGGCTTCCTTCGCTTCCTTCGCCGCCTTGGGCGACCTCACGCTCAGGAGCCCCGCCGCCTCGAACTCCAGGATCTTGGCGTCCTGCTCGGCCTCGGGCAGCGTGGACAGGTCTCGGGCCACGCTCACGGCTAGCCGTTCCTGCTCCAGGAGCTTCTGCACGACGGCGCTGCACGACAGCAGCATCAGGGCGCTGCGCATGCCCCTGGCGTCGAAACCGAACCGAATCCTGGCCTGCTTCTCGTCGTGCCCCGCGTCGAGGTACCGGCGCAGCTTGAGCGCTTCGACCATGGGCGTGTCGTCCGTTCGGATTGAGTTGCGGGTGATCATGTAGCCCATGCTCTCCTCGCCGTTCGCGCGGCGGGAGGTGGCGGGCACCAGCCAGTGTTTGTCGCTGCCAGCTTCCTTCAGGCGACGGTTGGCCTCGATGCAGCACCGCACCCTCTGCCGTCCGTCGATGACCTCGACGATGGGGTTGCCGTGCTTGTCCTCGCCGTTCTTCCGGACCATGACCGGATCGAGCACGCCGTCTGCCATGATGGACAACACCAGCGATTCGTCCAGCGGGAGGTGAACCCGCTCGTCGTACAGCGGGTGACTCTTGTCCGTGACAATCGTCAGCGCCTCGGGTTCGTAGTTGTATCCGTTCAGGCGCGCTACCGCGCCGAACTCTTCCGCTCTGCTCATCTGCTTGCCCCTGTCTGCCGCCTATGGCGGCACTACGATGTCAATGCCTTGGCGCTGCCGCCTGTGAGCCCGGGTCTGCCCAGGTTCAGACTGCGGCCTGCCTCCAGGCCACGGTTGTAGGCGCAGGCGTCGCTGATCGACGACCGGACCGCCACGGTCTTCGTCCCGTTGGTAAGCGCCTCCCGAAACGCTTGCGCCTCGCCCTGCCGCTTGTCGATCACGGCCAGCGCGCTGGTAGATGCCGTTGCCCGGACTTCCTGCTTCGCCGCTTCGAGCTTCTCGCGGATGCCCGCGACGGCCCCCAGGTACCAGGAGGCGAAGGCGCTGCGCCCCATGCCCCGGCACTGCGCCTCCGCGAGCCTGCCCAGCTCATTCAGAGCATAGGCCAGCAGGTACTTGACCGACTCCACGTCGGACTTGCGCCCAACGAACTGGTAGGTGGTCACGCGCGTGTAGCGAGGCCGTGAAAACCACATCGAACAGCCGTTCGCTTTGACCAGGGCGAGCATCAGCCGCACCTTCCAGGTCGCCACGCGGCTGCCCTCCATCAGGACTTCCCCCGCCTCGACCATGGGCTCGGACGGCTCCTGCCCGCTGGCCTCCAGCTCAGCCACGCTCAGCCGGTGCTCGTCAATGAGCCGCTGGGCCGCGCCCATAGCTGCCGCGGCTTCGTTCTCGTTGCTGCTCTGCGCGAGCCGCAGGAGCTTGCGAACCTTGTCCAGGACGGGAGATAGATCCATCGGGTTACGCCGCCTTTTTCTGCTCGGGGACGATCTCCCAGTATTGGAATCCGCCGCACTTGGTGCAGCAGCACGTCACGTCCTGCTTCTCGGTCCCCATCACGACAAGCTCGCCGCCGCACTTGCAGGCTGCCAGCACGCCCCCTGAGCGAGCCCGCGAGGCCCGTTCGACGGTGTTCTCCGACGTGGCCTTGCCCTTGCCCCACACGGGCTTGTCCTTGGCATCATCCCACCGACCGATCCGTCTGTACTTCATCTGCTTGCTCCTTCCGCTGTCTGACCATAACCACCACGCTGGCGGTGTCAACGACTTTTACGCGATCGTATACTCCCCAACAAGTACGGCACGATACCGCTCTCGCATGAAAGCAGCTCTTCGGCGCGCTCCGTCAGCCCGGCCTTGTCCCGCACGTCCACCCAACAGCGCTCGGTGTAGTTCCAGGGCGACCACACGCCGATGACCGCGCCGCCGCAGGCGTTCGCCTCCAACCTGAAGGTCACGCCGTCCGTGGTCCCCTCGTGCGCCAACGACTCGGCCAGCTCAACGTTGAGGTCGATGTCCGTGTCGTCCACGGGCTCGCCCGTCTTCGATGCGAGCCGAATGACGGTGCCCCACTTGTAGTCGTCGCAGGACATGTCCTCCGGGGCGTCCACCGTCAGCCCCTTGTCCCGCAGCCCCGTCGCGAGCCGTTCCAGGAACGCCAGTATCTTGGGGCCGTAGCTCTTGGCGATCCGCTCGGTCGCCTTGGAGTACTTCTCCTCAGTCATGGGGCGTGTCATTCGCCCAGCCTCCACACCTCGTGTGCACCAGCCATCAGCAGAGCCCGGTGGACGCAGGCATAGGACCAGTCTGCCAGTGCTGACGCGCTCCACACGGGGCACCGCTGACAAACGACGTTGGTGTCACGAAGGTGGCGGTAGATGTCCCCGATCGCCATCCCTGGTGCCACAGAAAGCAGCGACCGGACGGCTTTCGTCAGCGCTACCCGTTCCTCCTCGGGCAGCCCCTTCGGCCAGCCGTGTCCGTCGCGCTCCACGTCCGTCAGGTACTTTTCCACATAGGTGAGATTCATCGGCTTGCTCCTGCCATACGTGTATGGCGACTCAATCCTCCCAGATCAGGGTGCCGCCCCGCGGGAGCTTCTGTGGCAACTGCTCGACGGGCAGACCAAACGCCTCCGCAATCTTGGGCAACCAGGACTTCCACTTCTCATGGCCGATCCTTCCCTCGCCAGCGTCACCATAGCGGCTCAGGTGGTCCTGCTCGCGGGAGTCTTTCGAGCCCAGCATCCAACATGGCCCGTAGTAGGACTGGCACCCGACACCACTCCAGCCGACATGCCCGCGCGTCTTGCAGACACAAACCTTGCCCCTGCGCAGCACCACGTCCCGCTCGGTTCCGTAGTCGGTCCCCAGCGAATGCCTCGAAAGCGTTTCCCTACTGGCTCGCTTCACCCACGGCATGGCTACTCGGCCTCCACCAGCTTGTAGAGCTTCTCTCCGACCTTCACGCGCACCTCGAACGAATCGGGGAACCTACGCGCAAGCTCCAGCGCACCCTCGGCAGTCTCGAACGTGCAGGTGGGCTTGTTGTCATACCGCTCCTGAAGCAGCGGCACCCTGGCACGAAGCGCTGTACTGTCCGGGCTCAGGGTATCCAGCAGGAGCACCGTCTTCTCCCTCATGTCCAGCCACAGCGTCCCGTCCTCGCAGCGTGGAGGGATCCCTCCGCTATCATCTCCGATGGCGAAGCGCCCGCTCGGCACGTGCAGCCACAGCTTGTGGCCTCGCGCACAGAGCCTTCCCATGTACCGCCACGACACGTGCCTCTCCGGTCCAACCGCGGTTGTCGTTGCCATCACACCATCTCCTCGAATCCGCTCGCTGACATCTCGTCCGCAAGCTCGCCCTCGAACGTCTTGCCGCAGGTGCACGTCACCGTGTAGCTGGCGTGGACTCCGTAGTACGTCGTGCGGTAGCGCATCGGAGTCGTCGGCTTCAGCCCCCGCGAGTCCTCGGTGGACTCGTACTCGCCTTCGATGGACAGCTCGTGCTCGCCCTCCGGAGCATCCTTGTGCTCCTCCATGTGCTCACGCACGGCGTCATCCTGGCCCTCCAGCTCGAACTCTGCCGACTTGAGTCCCTGACTGCACTCGCCGCAGCGCTTCTCCAGCGTCACCTGGATGTTGATGTTGCCCTCGTCGTCCACTTCGCAGGACTGCTCTTCGGGCTCTTCGTCACCCTCGTACGATACGAACTTGTTGCAATCAGGACACCGCATCGCTTGCTCCCTTCAACGAACCTGACATAACCATCGCACCGGGCGGCGCAAGGGCTAGTCGTCGGAATCATCCTGGCCGGGCTTCCAGGTGCCGCTTGCGCCGGTCGCGTGCACCATCTCCAGGAAGCGCTGTGCTGCCTCGGGAGAGATACGCAGCCAGCCGCCATCCCTGTAGCTGTCCGCGTACGCCTCGAACCCACGATCGCGCAGCCCGTCACGCAGCCCGTCTACGCGCCGCTTGAGTGCCTCGTACTCGGCTTGCTCCTTGGCGTCCTCTGCCCGCTCCTCTTGCGGGTAGAACCGGACCTCGCCCCTGCGCCCCAGAGCAACCTCCCCAGCCGCAGCGAGTCGCTTGATCGAGCCGCGCACCTGGGCAAGGCTCAGGGCTGTAGAGTGTGTCAGCCACCGGGCGCTAGTGCGCCCCAGCCTGCCGCCTTGGGGGCACTTCGCCTTGTCCTCTTCGTACTCCTTGACCAGCGAGCGCAGCACAGCTGCGTCCACTTGCTTCAACCACTCTTTGGTCTTCGCCATAGCTTGCTCCTTCGACCAGCCTGACATAACCATCGCACCGGGCGGCGCAAGGGGCTACGTCGTCAAACCCAAACGCTTCGCCGCGTCGTCGAGCGACTCGATCGTGAGGTTGCTGGGCAGCGCCGAATAGATGTTCCACCCGTTGCGGTTGCCCCGGACCGTGATGATCGCGACGTGGCCTGTGCTGAACTGCCACGCCTCGACGTAGGCGGAAGGCGACTCGGGATCGCCCATCGGCAGTTGCCACTGGCAGCGCGCATCGTGGTCGTCAAGCCACCGTTGCAGCTCCGGGTAGTTGCTTACCCACGGCTTGTCGCTGTTGTCCTTGTCTCTGGTTGTTCTGGATCTCGGTCGTGACATGTTGCCTCCTCATCCGCAGTGCGACAGCTCGCACCACTCGTTTGGGTTCTCGGGCACCGCGTCGCCGCAGGCCTTCAAGAACGCCTCGATCTGTCCCTGCTCTTGCACCGTGTACGTGTACCACCAGCCAGGACAGCCCAGCCAGAGCCACTCGCCACGGTGCTCCGTCATGATGTCTGCCGGTTGCTGCCCAGGCCGCATCGCGTAGGGAATACCCCACAGCGAAAGTGTGTCCGCTTGCCTGAACAGCACCCGGATTCTCGCTAGCTTCTCTAGCATCTTACCCTCCTGTGTCGCGGGGATGACATTGCTCCTGCTCCCAGTGTTCACAGCAGCGCGGGGATAGTTCCTGCCTTCGCTGCTGCGAGAACCGTGTCGATCACTTGCTGCGCCCATCCGCCCGGGTAGCCGCGCATGACTTTGATGACGGGCTCGCTGTGGATGAAACGCCAGCCGTCCCAATCGGGCGACCAGAACTTGTCCCATCCGACCTTGACGTTGAAAGCATGGACCGGCGACCACCCCTCACGGGCGGCGTTGAGAATCGCGGTGCCCAGGTTCAGGTAGAACCCGAATGAGCCACCGTAGTCGCCGCACTGGAGCGTGACGCGCCAGCATGCGATCGGCACCTCCGCCTCGGGCGGGTAGTTTTTCAGCAGCGTGTCAAAATCCTGCCTTGTGAGGCGCGGCAGCTTCGGCACCTCGTCCAGCCTCTTGAACTTCTTACTGTCCACTCGAATCATTGACTTGCTCCTGCTTGTGGCGGGATGATTCCCGCAACGGTGCCGCCGGGTGGCGGCTGTGCTCAGCGGAAGAACTTCGCCTTCGGGTACATCGCCAGCACCTGATTTCTGGCGTCCTCCCGACTCTTGGCTCGCAGCGTACCGTCGATCGTGCAGTCGTCGTTGGCAAACCAGTAGATCGGCGTGCCAAACCCGAAGTACGTGCCGTTTTCGTCGTAGGCACCGTCTGCACTCATGCGCACCTTGCGCAGCGTGATCTTGCCCGAGAAGGTAGGAGGCCCCTCCCATGTTCCGCGGCCCATTGCTGCGCCGCGTTTGGGGTCTCCGCACCATCCCTTGGGGTCGTGCGTCTTGTAGCTCGGTCTCGACATGACTTGCTCCTGCGTTGTGGGGCATCGTAGCCCCGTTGGTGCCGCAGGCGAACCTGCGGCTTCGGTTCAGATGTCCCTGGCGGGAAGGTCTGCGATCACGTAGTCGGCCATGCGGTCGTCACCGATGACGCCCGCTACGCGACGGATCGCTCGGATTGTTGCCTCCTCATCGGGCTTGCCATGCGTAGCCCCGTTCGCAGGCGGGATGAGGTATCCAGCCTGCGAACCGCGCCAGCCAGCGGGGACGCCCCTCGGTCCGCTCTCCAGCATGCCGTAGACGAGCCTGCGCCCGTCTCCGGGCTGCCGCACCTTGATCCACCAAACGCGATTGGCTTGGCACTCGTGCTCACCATTGTAGTCGTGAGCGCTCGCGATCACAGGCCAATCCTTGGCGACGATACGCACAGGGTTTTCGTCCGAAAGCGCGACGACGATCTTCTTTTCCGTGGTGGTGGTCTTTTCTGACATGACGTACTCCTGCTTTAGCGTGGCTTGATTGCCACGGTAGTGCCTGGGCCATCCCAGGCTGCTAGCTACTCCACCTCGGTGTAGACGGTGCGTTTTGTCGCCAGCACCATCGGCTCACCGCAGCACGTGAACACGTGGTCCTTGGGAGCGTCCCAGTAGTCCCCTGCGTTCGCGCTGTTTTCCGCACCGCACACATTACAGAGAAGGAAGGGGTGCGGGCCGGGCACACCGATCTGGTTCTTCAGATCCGCGACTGTGACTTTGTTGCTCATTGACTTGCTCCTGCTACTCGCGGCGACATTGCCGCAATGGTGCTACCCGGCCACGACGGGGCTGGTAGCGGTAGGTCAGCGGTGGAACTCCTCGAAGGGGCAGCGTCCGCTGGGAACGGGAGTGTAGCCTGTGCTCACGGCATCGTCCCAGGTGAGCCCGCAGGTGCCGCACGTCATGGGATCCTTGGCTTCGTCCCCGGGCTTGACCGGCTGCACCGGGAAGTCTGGAGGGACCACCACGGTGTGTGTGGCGGGCACTGGCTCTTCGTCCATCTCATCCACGACGGAGATGTCTCGCCCGTCGTTGTCGGTCGGGTAGCTCGGGTAGCAGCGCCCGTTGAGCGTCTTGCCCCACGTAGTGGGAACGTCGAAGCCCTCTTCGTTCTCGTCCATGAGATCGTTGGCGAGCTTCATCGCCTGCTCTTCTGTCTCGGCTGCCACGTCGAAACAGAGCCATGCCTTGGCTTGGCATCGGTATGTTTTCACGTTGTTGCTCCTGCTTTGTGCGGGTCTCCCCGCGTTGGTGCCGCCGTGTGGCGGCTCGACTCATGCCCCTTGCACTCGCTTGGCGAAGTCCTTGAGCGCTTCCTCGTACTTGCTGAAGTAGTGCCCCCACACGTACTCGCTGTGCTCCATTTCGTGGGTGAGCACTTCGACGTGCGTGACGTACGGCTCGATGCCGTTGCCGATCTTGCGCAGCACGACGCGCGAAGGAAGTTGCTGCCCCTTGATACCGGGACTTATGGGGCCTTCGGCCAGATGCCTTTGTTCCATGACGATTGCTCCTGCTTGGTGCGGGTCTCCCCGCGTTGGTGCCGCCGTGTGGCGGCTGGCAGCTACGCTGCCGCGCTGTTGAGGTGCCCGGGTAGCATCCCCGCAGCGAAGCCCAGGCGGCGGTAGATGTACGCCGTGAGGAGCTTGGTGAGCCGCTCGCGTCCGTACTTCGCCCAGTACCCATCCGCTGCCACGCCCTGTTCCCAGAGCGCGTGCAGCACGCTGTGAACCGGCCTCGGCATGTGCCCAGGCCCGCCAGCTTCGTTGATCGCGTTCATCAGCATGCTGGGCACGTAGTAGGGTTCCTCCATGTGGCCCAGGATGTGGCTCTTGGGGTCACCGTCGAGCACGGGCTTGCCGCTCTTGTCCTTCATGAGGCAGGCCCAGCAGTCCGCACCCGAAGGCTTGGGAACCTTCAGAGCGAACAGCGCGTCCATGTAGTCGGAGACGAACTTGCGAGCCCGCTTCTTGAGCTTGATGTCGCTCCGGGTCTTCTTGTCAGTCGCCAGCGGCGCACCCTTGACCTTGCCGGATTCCGTGACGGTCATGCCGTCCGTGAACACGTAGGCCTTGCCAGGAGACGCCCAGGGGTATTCCCCCGGCTTGTACATCTTGACGTACCAGATCCCGGCATCCGTGTAGATGGCGAGCCCTGCGGGCATCAGCGCGTTCAGACGACCCTTTGTCGTGGCCGTCTTGAAGCCGCATGACGAGATGATCATGCCGCCCGACTTGCGGAACACGGCGATCTTGCTGCCGAACAAGTGCAACTCGATGTTGCCCGCGTTCAGGCAGACCGACGTGTTCTCGCTCAGCTTGCGAGTCGTGACCGGCTTGCCGCGACTCATCAGCAGTGTCCCGCCGATGACGCGGAAGAAGGTCTCGCCTCGCTTGTACTTCCTTCCTCCGAAATTCAACTTGTCCATGACTTTGCTCCTGCTTGGTGAGGGGACATCCCCTCGTTGGTGCCAGCCTAACCATGAACGGTCAGGTGGCAAGAGGCGGGTCAGTCGCGAGCCCAGCAACCGGGCAGCGTGACCGTTTCGGGCAGGGACTTCAGGAAGGCGATCACGTCCTCCGGGACTTCCTCGTACAGCCATTGGCTGCCGTACTTGTATCCACACTCCGGGCACGGCTTGTTCAGCAAGCCCTTGGGATGCTCTTCTGGGCGCACCCATCCCGTGGCCTTGGTTTCCCTCTTGTGTACCCGGTAAAAGGAAACGTCCAAAGGATGAAGCGTGCTCAAGGGCAGTGACAGAAGGAACCGCTGTCGCTCTGTCACGGCGGTCGAGCCGTTCTTGACCAGCTCCGCGACGCCGGATTCCACCAGATTGTTCCGCGCAGTGTAATGCTCAGTCTTGAGCATGTACTCGATCACTTCTACCTTTTCGGTCACATCCCAATCCTTGCGCTGGTGCTCGCAACCGGCTCGCATGTCGTTCAGGTGCCAGCGGTTCCACACCTCTGCCAGCTTGGCGACATCAATCCCCGGGAACGGCTGGGTGACGTTGACCAGATCGATCTGACCGCAGCCACCCTTCGCATCACCATTACTCAGCGGTCCTTCAACGCCGGTCAGAGAGAGGCGCTTTCCGTCCCACTTGATGGTCACGAAGACCTTGCCGCAGTCACCTGTGCCCACCAGCACATGCTTTGTGAATGGTTCGATCATTGACTTGCTCCTGCTTGTGGCGGGATGATTCCCGCAACGGTGAGCACGCCGGGGAGGCGCGCTCGTAAGGTCAAACGGCTGCGCGCTCGCTGCGAAGCTCATTGACCAGCGCTCGACGGTGAAGATCGGCTTTGTAGTACCGATCACAGTTGTACGTGTTCAGCATGGCTTCGCGGATCCGGTACCACGCTTGCTCTTCGCTGGCCTCGGAGCGACCCTGCCACGTCCGCTCGACTTCA
Organism: bacterium; assembly: GCA_041648665.1. Taxonomy (NCBI): domain Bacteria; species bacterium. The sequence continues at coordinate 91,127 of JBAZOP010000003.1, forward strand.
GGAATCGGCGTGACGTAGGCGTTGACGATCGCCCAGTTGTCTTCTGGCCTGCCGTTGAACGAGATCGCGGGCGCGAGGCCGAATCCGCAGCCGGGTGCGCCGAGCGATCCCATGGTCTCACACGTGTCAGCGTCCAGGCCGCACTGCTCGACGAACTTGTCGAACTGCTTGCGGGTGAGGATGGCGCAATACTTGCGATGCTTCCCGTGAGGGAATACCTCGCTGTAGTCCGCGCTCTCATCGCCCTCTGTGCATTGCCACTGCCGAATGCACGGTGGCCTGTACTCCGAGACGCTAGCTCCGCGCGCTATGTCAAACGAGTAGATGACTGAGAACTTCATTGTGACTTGCTCCTGCTTGTGCGTGGCACCATGCCACGTTGGCGCGTGCGCTTGCGGCGCACGCTTGGATGCTACGGAAGCAGCATCGCGCAGATGTACAGGTAGCCGTAGCTCGCGTTCGGAGTCGCCACGAGGCGAACGCCGTTCTCTTCGATCTCAATCAGATCGCGACTGTCAGGGCTCACGTACTTGCTCGCCACGCGCTTGTGCAGCTTGTCCAGCAGCCCGGAGTCCCCGTTGAGCCTCTTCTGAAGATCCGGCCACCGGGACTGGTCGCCATCGGCCCCTTGCCGATTCGGCACGAGGTCCACGGACTGAACCAGCTTCTTGTCCTCGATGATGCGCGTGCGCCCGCCGACACGTTTGCGAATGCGCTGCGTTTGGTAGCTCGACTGAAGGATCGCTCGCGCGCCCCAGGCGACTGCGCAGTCACGGTCAACGAGCCAGCCGCACCATGCGGGCTTGGGCCTGCTTGCGTTCTTCTCTTCTTCCATTGACTTTGCTCCTGCTTGTGGTGCGGGCACCATACCCGCCCTAGTGCCTCGCCGCTTCCTCACGGCGAGGCAGGCTTCTACTTGCTCCCTTCTCCCTGGCCGACATGTGCCCGCAAGCGCAGGAGCGTCCACCCTGCGGACTTGCGGCCTGAGTATCGGCGACCATCGATCATGGTCGCAAAGCACTGCACCACGACGGGGCAGTACGCGCCCGGAGGGTGAATGCGGTAGCGCCCAGTCAGAGCCAGCGGCGCAATGATCTTGTCGCCAGCCCAGTTCTTGAGCACAAACCGCCCGCCCTCCTCGCAGACGTGGCCGATGACCACGCCTTGGGTATGATCCACAACCGGGCCGATAGAGGAGAACTGCGTCCCGTTGTGTTCAACGAAACCGATCTCCACCTGCGCTCCGGTCGCGGTCACACCGCTTTCGGAATGAAAGGTTGTCTTGTCCATTCGACTTGCTCCTGCTTGTGCGTGGCACCATGCCACGTTAGCGCCATCGTAGCGAGCTGGCTAGATGGCGGGCGGTCAAATCTCCGTGTATGCCACAGACACTTGACGCCCCGGGTATTTTGCCTGGGCCTTCCTCTCCGCGTCGTTGTGCGACTTGGCTCTGATCATTCCCACCTCTTCCCCGTCCACGTATACGATATATACCTTCATTCGACTTTTGCTCCTGCTATGGTGCGGGACCATGCCCGCCCTGGTGCATGCGCGCGCGAACGCGCATGCGAGGGATTGTGCTGCTGTGGTGGGATACTAGGCGGCGAGCGCTTGGGAGAAAATCTTGCCCGCGAACCGTTCCAGGTCGAGCACGTCGTCGCCGATCTGCGCCGAGCGTGCCTTGCGGGGCGCACCAGCGAGTGCCTTCGCCTCGATGTCCTGGCTGAGAGCCGACACGGCCTGCGCCGCATCGAGCCAGGAGATGCCCTTGCCGAGCGTGTGAGGCACGCGCGGGTCGGCGCTCTGCACCATTTCGACGACGCGCTTCGCCATGTCCTGGGAGACCTGACCCTTGAGGATCGTGTTCAAGCGGTCCACGGTCAGTTCCTTCTCACCCGCCGCGTTCAGCGAGTCGAACATCGACTGCCGCCGCTCGGGCAGAAGGAACTGCGATGTGCTGTCCTTGATCATGCTGATGGTGGCCTCGTGGTCGAGCTTGCGCGTGTCTTGCGACCAGTCCACGTCACGGTCGAGCCGCTGCCCGAGATGCACGCGGCGGAAGATCCGCTCAGTCGTCATCCCGTTCATGCAGGCCAACCGCAGGAAGAACGCCGTGATGCCCGCTGCCGTGCCGCCCCAGTCCGAATTGCGATACTCGATTCCCAGGACGTAGGGGTCGCCGCCGACCATCTGCACCTGCGGAATGACCATCTTGATCGCGAACTGGAGATCCGTGCCGGTCGCTGAGAACGGGACCGCGCCCGACTTGTCAGAGACTTCCAGCACGGTTTCGAGCAAGGGGCGGGTGTCGATCGTGTTGTAGCTGGCGGAGAGAACCGCCATGCCCAGTTCCACGTCGGGCTTCTTGCGCGCGCGCACGAGGTGAGCCGGGGGCCTGCCGTCCTTGCCGACAAGGTGCGCCCAGTCCGTGTTCAGCACGTTCTGCAAGAGGTCGCGCGCCCAGTCCGTGTCAGCGTCCAGGCAGGCGTTCGCGAAGTTCGCGTTCACTACCTGACCGATGCCGTACACGTGGCTGAGAGCGTGGTCGTGCAGCACGAGCGTATCGTGCTTGTCGAGCACCATCTGGACGTTGTTGTCCTGCGTGACCGCGAACTCCACAAGCTCCGCGGGCGCTTTGCGGTCCACCGGCATCTCGCTGAACACGCGCGCGACTTGCGCCTTCGCGTTCGGGAGGTTCCGATGGATCACTTCGTCCAGGCGTGCCGCCGCCTGTTCTGCCGAAACATTCTGCATCATTTGACTTGCTCCTGCTTTAGTCGGGCCGCGACATGCGACCCGCTTGGTGCCATCCTAACCATTGCTGGCCGGGTGGCAAGGGAGGGCGTGACAGGCAATGTCCTAGTCCACGATCTCAGTGAGCGAGCACTGGAAAATCTCGTGGATGTAGTCCTTGATCTCGCGGCGGTCGCGTCCGGTGATGCGCAGGACGATTCCGTGCACGAGCGAAGCCTTGACGATCACGGTGTGCTCGGTCCAGCCATCGTACATGCCAACATCGTTCATGTGGTGGTAGCTGGTATGGATCACCAGCTTCTCGCCAGTGGACGCATCGAAGTCGAACGTGCATCCGTTGTCGAACCCGGAGCCGTGCGGCAACCTGTTCAGAACGAGCTGCTCAATCGTCTCGCGGTGCTTGACTCGCCATTCCGCATTGCCCTTCTCGGCACAACGCGCGTAGGCGTCAACGGATGACGCCAGCCTCTTGTAAACTGGCTCTTTCATTGACTTGTGCTCCTGCTTTGTGCGGCGGGATTGCCGCATCAGTGCGCGTACCCGTGCGGGCGTACGCGCGTGGGGTCAACCGACCCGCTTGGACGCGCCAGCGGTTTCCATCTCCGCCACCAGTGCGCGCACCGCAGCGTCGCCACCCTTGTCGCTGTAGACGTGGTGCGGACGCCCGATGCGCCCCTCGAAGTCCCACCCTTCGTAGCCGTCGCGGCGCGCGAAATCGATCCGCGTTCCGTCTGCGCGTTCCAGGTAGAACTCTCCGAAGCCCATGTGATGCAGGGTTCCGAAGCGGTTGCAAGCGTTCAGGAAGTCGGAATCCCCGACAACCTTCTCGCTTCCATCAATCTGCTTGATCGTGTGAGGCATTGACTTGTGCTCCTGCTTTGAGAGGCGGCACCATACCGCCTTCAGTGCGTACGCGGGCGCGTACGCGAGGCTCAGTCCTCTGCGGTCTCTGGACGGGAGAACGGAAGCTGGTGACAGCCGCAACCGTGCGGGCAGCACCATGCTTCCTTGAAGTCGTTTGTGCAGTTTCGGAGGCGTTCCGCTAGCTCGTAGATTTTGTTCGCCAGGGTTTCGTTGCACAAGCAATCGGCCCCGCAGAGCGCACGCTGGTAGCGGCGTTCGTCAAAATCAGTCCGAGCGTTCCACCTCGGATGGAAGTAGCCACCGGAGCTTGCTTTCCATTCCGCGTACACCACAAGCAACCACTCGCGCGGCTGATCGTGAATGTTCTCGTACAGGTCAGCGTATGCCTCCGGTGCGTGAGACCATTCGCATGTCATGGTTTGCTCCTGCGCTGTGCTGACGGAATTGTCAGCGGTCGGTACCCGGGAATCGAACCCGGATCTCGCGGCACCAGTTACGGTGTCGCGTGACAGCTTGCTCCTAGGCGCGTCAAACGCACCATGCCCGGCGGTCAGATGCCCCGTCAGGCCTTTTGGCTATACCGATTTTGAGGTTGCTGGCGACAGGTTGACTATTGTCGCCAGAGAGCCCCTGCCCACGTCTTAGCGTGAGCGGCAGGAGCAGGAGCGGGATCTACTTCCCCCACCACGCTGGTATGCCCAGTCACGGGCGCGTGATGGTTTCGGAACCTGCCTGGAAGCCGTACGGTCAAAAGCCCCGGGCTATCATGCGGCAGGCTCGCGCAGCTTGGAGCAGCGCGACGATCCAAAATGTCATCCCCGTTGAATTCGATTCACGTTGCCGGTTCACCTCAGTAGCAGCGGTCCGATTTGGCATGCGTCCCCATGGACAGCCGCGGACTTGCTTGCCCCCCGTCAAAGACAAGGGGCTGAGTTTACCCGGTACGCGGGATAGTAGCTCTAGCCGGAACGGAATCTCTCCCGTGGCCCGCGGGTATCAGCCGCAGCGCCCTGCGCGTAGGACGGCTCAGGCGATCTGAGGGACGGAGCCCAGAGGCGCAGTCACGCCGCACGGTACGCCGTGCGGTTAGGCGAGCACCGCTTGTCCGTTCGCTTGTCGGTTCCGCTTGCTAGTCTTGCTTCAGGCGTTCACGGATCCAGGAGTCCACGCGAGACCTTGAGCCTTACCGAGCCGCCAAAAGCGACCCCTATACGCGCCGGTCCGAACGGAAACCTGCCCGGTTCCCTGGTGAGGGGAGGACTTGCGCGCCCCAAATGCTGGCGCAGCAGCGGTCACATGGGCCGGGTAGACCCGTGGCAGCCATCCGCTCGACTAGCGCGCGTTGCCGCGTCGCAATCGGGGCAGATGTTGCCCTATTGCTTGCAGGGTACGCCCCGCAAGGCTGGCGTGGTCCGGTCAAGGGCACCGGCTAGGCTCACCCCACAACAGGCAGGCTCGCCAGGGGAGCCGCCCCGCCAACCGGGGCCGCGCTCCACCCTGTTGTTGTCCTGCACCCCACCCCCTCCCCTCCTATACGTGGCGATAGTGTTTCGCTATCAGCGCGTACAGGGGGTACATCGTGGCGATAGTGCACTGGTATAGTGTATCGTATTGCAGCGTCACGCGGTGTATTGTGAGGTGGTGTGATGTATCGCTGGAGCTTGCTGTCCAGCTTGGGAACGGAGCGCGCAGGGAGCGCGTGCGACGCTACCGCGTGCGGCGACGGTGCGAACGGCTACGGTTTGGCGTGGCCTTGCGCCGGGCGGCGAACCAGATGCCTGCTACGGCCAGCGCGACGGCTACCGCAACGTAGACCTTGCCGTACGGTTCGCAGCCGGAACCGTAAAGAGCGGGCAGGGCCAGCAGGGCGGGGCACTGCTTGCCGTGCGATGGCGCAGGTTGCGCGGGCTTCGGGGGCTGCACAGACCCCCACGGCACGCATCTGCTCAGCTTTGGATCCCACCTCTGATCTGGTGCGAGGCAACCTCCCTTGCCGCCGTTCGCACCGCACGCGTCCATGAAGGCGTTCAGCGCAGAGCCCTTTGTCATGTCGAAGGGGATGCTCAGCGCCTGGGCCTGCTGCGCGCAGTCAACAGCCATCGTCGTGGCGGCATCCGCTGGAAGCGCGGCCATCTGCTTGTAGAAGTCTTCGTAGGTCATGCCCCATTATCCACGACCCCCCGGAATCTCCAAGCGCGCGGCTACCTCTTGCGTTTGACCGGCGCAGCCGTCTCGCGCTCCTGTCTCACGTCGCACAGCAGTGCTTCCACCGTGCGCAGCTCGCGCGCAAGTGTCAGCTTGCGCACCTCCAGCCACTTCTCACCTTGAAGCAGCATGCGCTTCGCGGCCCCCAGCGGACCCCACCAGGAGAGCCCGGAGCGCTTTATCCTGTCCGCGCGCCGCTGCGCTGCCTCGAACGTTGGGAAGACGCCTACGAGCCGGAAGTGAGGGAAAGGTTGCCGCGCTTCGACGAGGACGGCGTAACGACTGCTCGCGGACCTTTTGGGCGGGACAAACACCGTCTTCTCCCGTAGGATGTTTCCGTCCCCGTCTATAGTGGTAACGCGGAGACGCCTTCCGGGCATCAGCTTACGATCTCTGACATTCAACAACGTCAGCGACGACATCGGATGAGGGTTGGGCTTCTTCATCTCCCCTTCACCACATCCAGCGCAACCTTGTACAACTGCGCCAGCGCCATCGGTAGCCCAGGCTTATGGTCGCCACGCCCGCAGCACCTGCACCCGCCGTTCGTTGCCATGCCGTGCGGCGTGATGAACATGCAGCTGTTGTCCCCACAACCGGCACGAGCCGTGACCGCTGCGACGGCCTCCACCAAGCGCGCATCCTCTCCACGAACAGGCGCGTCCTTCGCCAAAGTCGCGGCCAGCGTCCAACCCAAACGCCAAGCCGTTCCCTCTCTCCCTTCGTACGGCGTCGGATTCTTCTCAGTGCTCCGCAGGGCGATGTAGCTCAGCGCGCCCTCCAGGACGTAGTACACCCCGCTGAGCGGGCCGATCCCCGGCCTGTTCACCGCTTCGTTCACCTTGTGCAGGATTTCCTCCTGCTCTGGTGTGTGTCTACCCACTGTCATGAACTCCCTCCTTCTTCTCCGTATCCTGTACGGGGGCGGCAGCTCGGCGGTTGAAATCATCTGCCAGTGCCCGGAGCACTTCACGAACCGTTTCTCCGTCAAGATCCATATCGGCAGCCAACTCGTGCAACGTTCTTCCCTCGGCTAACTCGGCGAGCACCCGGGCCAGTGGAAAACGTGTTCCGCGAACTACGGGGAGGCCTCCGCGCATATTTGGGTCCACGTCGATGAACGCAGCAGGACCCCGCTCCTGCTTGGCCGCGGCGGGCGGCGAAGAAGAATCGGCAACCGCTCTCTGCCAAAGCCGTTCCGCCGTCTGCTGGTGCAGGTAGATGGCCGGCGGCTGCTCTGCACTGACCCCGTTGTCGCCCCTCTCGACGAGCCCCGTGTACGTGACCCGAAGAACCAACGGTCCCTCCGCACCCATCACCCAGAGACAGCACACCTTCTCGAACCGAAGCTCCGGATTGGCTGGCCACCCTTCCTTCAGATGTCTGAGGGACGCGCGCGGCCAACACGCCTTGACGAACTCCCACAGGGGCTCGTTTGGGCGCACGACGAAGGTCAGCGCTCTGCCCTCGTTCACCCAGGGCAGCGGGTCTTTCTCGTGCTGCTCACGCGACCACGTCTGCTGCTCGTTGAAGTTCTTGTTCGCCTCGTCTACCAGAAAGTCCATCAATGTAGTCACATCTGCCTCCGGGTTGCCGTAACACTAGATCATGTCGTCGCTCGGCAGGCCCCCAAGCCAGTCAGGCAGCTTGCAGGCATGGGCAACGCAGTAATCGTACGTGAGATCGCGCTGGATCTGCGTCGGTGCCTTGTCCCCGCAGAACACGAACTGTGCGTTGTCCAGCAGCATGCTCGTGCAGAATTTCAGCCAGCCATCCGCCGCAAGCCCATCTTCCGTGCTCCCCAGAGCCCCGGCCAGGGCGATGTGCTCGTGATAGCGGCAGCGGTAGAATTTTCCCTCCGGGGAGAGCCAGCCCGTGTCCGAAGTCACCGCGTTCTCTGCGGGCGGGAGGGGGAAGCTAGGGGGATCGTCTTCTTTCTCGACCGGCTCTGCGGGCAACTCCGCCGCAGACGCGCCTTTCGGCCCTTGTGCAGGACTGCCGCTCCGCGCGTCGAAAGGCGGCGGGCACTGTTGCCAGTAGGGCAGCGTATCGTAGTCGTAGGGCTCCTTGATTATCGGATGGTGCACTAAGGAGCCTCCGCTCCCCGCTTTTCTTTGTGGGATCTTGCGCTTCCCTGTAGGGCTTGCGACGTACTCCACGTCTCCGATCAGAAGCTGAATCAGGTCTGCTTCGCCGTCTCTCGCCTTGTCCCGCTCCTTCATGAGTCTGGCGAGCACCGCGGAGAGCTTGGGCAGCGGCTGCCCGTGCACGGTGGTCGTCGCATCGTCGGGCACCATCTCGATGCTGTTTTCGCGGCTGTCCCCAACGAGCTTCGCTTTGCCTTCAAGGATCTCGATGGCCTGCGCCAACGTGATCCCCTGGAGCCCGTCCATGAGCGTGCGGAGCGCGTGATCGGGGCGATCCTCTTCGGCCCACAGATTTCGGACATGCTGCGTGAGCCATTCCCCGTCGATGGAAAAGCACAGCGTGTATGTCTCAGCTCGTGCTGCGTTATCGCTCTTGCCTCCCACAACTGCCCCCTCCTCTACCAGAACATCGCCCGCACGAGATACACGATCCCGCCCAGCAGCCCCGTAGCGACGAACAGGCAGACGGCTGCCAGAATGCCGAGACTTCTCCTGGTCACGCGCCGATCAAGCTCGGGGTCCATCCCCTCGAACACCCTATCGAAGAGCCTGATCGCGAGCATCGGCTCGTTCCGCATCGCACGGAACATCGTGTCGCGCAGGACTTCCTTGTTGACCAGAATGCCGCGCCGGTCCACCCACGACTCCAACGCCACGATGTTGCCCGCGCGCACCAGGGCTCGTCCCTCTTCCAGCTCTGCTTCGGTCAGCTTCATGGCTCTCCCTCTCCCTGCATCCCATGCACTTGCACCACGTCCACGATCTCGACGGACATGAAGCACCTCTGCATCTCTTCGCTGTTGTCCAAAGCGTTCTGCACGCACTCCTGCACGAAGCTCAACGTGCTCTCCGTCATCCTGGGCACCCGAATGTTCACGGTCACTTCCACGAGAGGATCGCTCACTTCTTCACCGCCCCGCTCGTAGCCTTGTCTGCCAGACGGATCGCCTTGTCCAACAACCGGAGGGCATCGTCGCGTTCCTTCCTGAGCACATCGACCATTTTCTCGTGGATGTCGTTGAGCGCAACGACGCGGGCCTGCTCTGTGGCAAGCTGGGCGCGAAGTGCGTCGATCCGCTCTTGGTCCAACTCTCTCACCAAACACACGGAGCAGCGTCCTCCGTTCGGCTGATCCATCCTATGTAGGGTCGCGACGGTGTGCCCGCAGCCGTGGCAGAAGTATTGCGCCTGGGTGATCATGCGCCCAGCATAACCACGCGAGCGCCCCGCCGTCAATACGAACGTGTAAAAGAATCAGGATCTCTTCGCCGCCCGCCACGCAGCGAATGCGGCGAGGCCAGCCAGCGCTGCGATCAGCATCTCATCCCACCAAACAGCCAGGAAGACCAGCGCGGCATCACCGCCACGGTTGCGCGCGAGCTTGCGTTGCCTCACCACGCCGTTTTCTCCCAGTCCTCACGCGGCTTCTCGGGCGCTCCCGTGAACAGCACCGACACGAGAAATCCAGCCACCAAGATCCCGCCCACAACGAGCAGGGCGACCGGCATGTCGCCGAAGTCGGGCCTGACGGGAACGAGGTCGCCCATCCACCCAGCGGTTGCGCGCGAAGGGAGAGGTCCACCCTTGCCGCACGGGCAGGGCTGCTTGTAGGGAGGAAGCTGGCTCATGATCGCTCCTACAGGTCTTGCCAGTAGATTTTGCCAACATCGTCGGCATAAATCTCACGCAGAGCCACTTCCTCCTGCTCCATTTTTGTCACGACGATGAGGTGGGTGACAGGGATGAGATACGTGAGAATGCCGATTGCTGCATCCTGGGCCTCGTTGAAGCTGCTGAACTTCTTGGACTCCCAGCCGGTTTCCTTCATGGTTCTCTCGTTGATCGCAACGAGCCAACACGACCCGGTCCCGGGGAAGTCGTAGGTGGGTGCCCGGTGAGCCCACTTCCATCCTGAAGGCAGGCTGGCGACGTTTCTTCGGGCGGCTCCATGTCTCATGGATCCGGATCCTACATCCAGATCCCGGGTTCTGTCACGGATCTCGATGCCCGCAGTACCGACAGCGCATCTTCGCGGCGTAGGTGACCGCTGAGTAGAACCGGGTGCGGTACAGGCCCTTCTTCCCGCACTTCGGGCACACCTCGAACCGCTCGCCCTTCTTCACCCGCACGCAGTCGGTGACGATCGGTCGTGCATCTCCACGATCGCATCGTGAGCAGTGGGCGACCTCCCCTACAACGGGTCTTCGAGCCATCAGGTGTCCGACCTCGTGTCCGCACTCCAGCACCAGCCTACCGAGCCCGACCTTGCGCCCGTGGTTGTACACGCGGTTCTTCCTTGCAACGATCTTGCGCAGCATCGGCACCTTCAGGAAGGGAGGGTGAACTTCCCCATGGACTTGAAGTCTCCATTGGTCTGGATCACGCCCATCAGCACGTCCCCGTGCCCCTGGTGCTCGGAGACAAAGGCCGCGAGCTGGTCGCACTCCTGCATCGTGTCCGGGATCAACATCACGTTGCAGATCGTGCAGAGCATGGCCGCGTCCTTCTCCTCATCGTCCAGTCCGTCGTCTTCGGCGGGACCAGGGCACTCCTGAACGTCAGCGGTCTTCATTTTACTCGGCTCTGGTGCCGCCCTCGGGCATGGAATCACAACGGTATCAGGCCGCTTGGCGCATCGCAAGGGGAAGGGCGAACCACAAAAGACGAACGCCCCACCGGACCATCCGGCAGGGCGCACGCCTTTCGCGTAACTCAGCTCGGCCAAGATGCCCACTGCGCTACCCGATGTCAACGGCCACGGTGTAGAATGCTCCCATGCGCAACGGGACCGGCTGCATCCACGACCCGCCCACCGTCCGCGGCTCGCACTCGAAAGAGCAGGTGTTCGGGACAGCCCTGCTCAACGAGCCCCCGGACATCCTGGACCTGACCCTCCTGATCGACAGCATCCGGCAGCAGAACCGGCAGCCTACTTGCGTTGGCTTCGGCACAGGTCAAGCCATCCAGGTGGTGGCCAAGCAGAACGGATGCCCGCACATCGCCGTGCCCTCCGCTCGGCACCTGTTTGCCCAAGCCTGCGGCATCGCTCACGACCCGGGGCTGGACGGCACGACCATCGGGGCCTGCATCGAGGGAGCGCAGCTGGGCGGCATCATCGACGAGAATCTCCTGCCGTACGACCCGGCGAAGGTCTACGACGAGATCGACCTGGACGTGCTCCAGATGGGGCTCGTGCGCATCGGCCTGAAGGCGCACCGGCTCATCGAGTTCGGCGAAGACGTGGACAGGGCTGTGAAGCTCGCCGTAGCGTCAGGCAAGGGCGTCGTGGGCGGCATCGACGTGGACGATCTGTTCTTGGAGTGGCCCGCGGGAGAGGTCTACCCGGGCATCACGGGCGAGTACGCGGGCGGGCACGCCATGAACTTGCTCGATTTTCCGCTGGGACTGCCCCGCTGGGTTGGCAGCTACGGCGCGAATTGGGCAGAGGGCGGGCTCATCACAACGGCGTGGGATGTCGTGAGGAAGGCGAGGTCGCTGTGGATCATCGACTACGTGCCGTAGCGGCACTTCTGCTGCTCACCGATTGCGGCACCTGCGAGCCGCCGCCGCCGAAGCCCCCGGGCGAGCCCAGTGTGCAAGCGGCATGCGACACGTTGTGTCGCTTCAAGTGCCCGGAGTGCACACCGAAGGCCATGTCGTGTCAGGATTCGCTCAGTAGGCTCCTGGAAGTCGGCACGGTCACGCCAGAGAGGCTGTCGTGCATCTCGGGAGCGGACGGGGTTGAGCAGCTTGCGACGTGCAAGGTGAAGTGCGCCGGGCAGTGATTCAGTCGCTCTTGCCGATCAGCTGTTGAACCATTTTGGTCAGGCAGTGGTCCGAGCGAAAGCTCTTCACCCGACGCCAGCTCTGCTCGCCCATGGCATCCAAGCCTCCCTCTTCAATCGAAAGGTAGCCCGATTCCTCTAGCACGACACGACACAGCGTTTCCACCTCGTGGTTCACCTTCGACGCGTACCCATGAAAGAGAAGTTTTCCAGTCATTTTGTATCACCTTTTGCACCCGGCTCCTCGGGGTAGGACCCACACACCGTCCCGCCTACGCACGAGAAACACTTCCTTCATCACACGCCAAGCACGCCCACACCACCGACTCTGCTCTGGCGTCATTTGCGAGTCTGTTATCCTTGGGTCAGTGAGCGCCAACAGGATCTGCTGGCATCGCTTCAAGTCGTTCGGTGGTTTCATCGTGGATTCTCCTTGTGCTGCCGCCACGCCCTCTCGAACTCTGCCTTCTCGCGCTCGGCCCGCTTCTGCTTCTCGCGGTCCTCTGCCACCGTGCGAGCCAGTGACTCTACCCGCTCCAGATTCTTCAGCACGATCTCGTTAGCTGCTTTCGTCACCGCGTCACGAAGAATCTTCGCACACCCCTCGCAGGTGTCGTTGATAACGGGCCACTTGCGCGTCTCGGGTATGTCCCAGCCCTCGAAGTTGGGGCTCGTCTGGAACGAGCCGTAGTTTTCCGTCGCGTCACTGAGCCGCCTAGCGCACACGCCACAATAGCAAGCCATCACGTCACCTCGGCAGTCCGAATACCTCCAGCGATCCTTCGTAGTCGCGCCCGGTCAGGTACCTGAGCGACTCCTTGGAGACCGGGCACCCCATCTTCCAGTCCCACACCCGCTGCGTCCTCGGACCCCAGATGCCATCGACAGCAATCTGCTCGTCGGCGTGCCACGAGGTGTCGAACTCCATGCGGTTGAGGATGCCCTGAATCTCCTCTACGATGGCGATCATGGTCCGAACCCATCCAATCTCGGCCTGATCCCGGCCTTCCGCAGCTGATCGAACGCTGTTTGCGCGCACCTGTGCAGAGTGCCGATCCGTTCATCCGCAATCCGCAGCTGGTTCCGCAGCGCCTGATTCTCCGCCGCGGCATCCTCGCGAGAAGCAATCTCCTTCTCGTACAGGTCGGACGCTTCGTGCGCGATCTTCTTCCACGCCGCGAGCTTCGATCCGTAGATCGACTCGGCGTCGTTGACGAGAGCGCCGATGCGCGCCTCGATCTGCTCAACGGTTGCGGTCGAGGGGCTCAGGTTCGCAGCCCTGGCGAACCGCTCGCGCAGATCCGACTCGGGCTGGCGGACGGCGAAAGAATAGAGCCTGCCTTCGGGGATGTCCGTCAGATCGAACGTGGACACCATGACGTGAGCGTTCCACTCTTCTCTCGTCGGGTTCTCGACGAGCACTGTGACCCTTTCTCCAGTTCGCAGGACAACCGGCTCGTATGTGCGGTAGCAATCCCTGTCAAAGACGGTGCGACGACCCGCTGTGACAGTCCGTATGTAAAGCGCGCCGGTCGTCTCCCATACATCAACCAGCTGCACGAGCTTCTCAGCGACGTACATAAGAGTCTGTGACCCACCAGATGGGATCGGGCTCGAACTGGTCAGATTGTGCTCGGACATTCTGCCTCTCATGTTCTCGATCTTCATGATCTTACCTTCCCCTTCGGCGTTGTCGCCACTTCGTGTAGCCTCCGCCAGATCGCCTGCGCCTCCCCGAGCGGCATCACGCGGTGTTCGCATCCGTTCGGAACCCCCAGAACCGACATCTGCGTATCGGCGGCCATCCTCGACGGAAACATGAGCACCTTGTCGTGTAGAGTCGCCCAGCCGCCTCCGATGTACCACAGCCACTCGCCGTTGTGTGCCTTCTGGACACGCCCTAGCACCCACGGCTGGCCAATCTCGTCATCGACTTCCTCGACCGGGGGCTCAGCCGTGGTCTTCTCGTCAGGGACACGGATCTGCTGGAAGTCGAGTCTGCGCAGGTAGTGCGTATCGCTGCTGTAGCGGGCCTTCCCACTGACACGAAGTCGGCCAACACAGGGCTCCCCTGGCTTCGCGCCGCAGCACTTGCACGTCACGTACGCCACACAGACGTGCGTGCGCATGTAGCGCCCCCGCTCGTTGGGCACCACGACGAACACCATGTTCTTATGCCCAGCGGCGATGATCGGAGCGGAAGGGTACGGTTTCTTAGTCATCTCGACGCCTCAATCGTAGTACGCCACGCTCAGCATCTTGTAGAGAGCGAACGGAACACCTTGTTCCAGCATGTACCCCACAACTCTCTTGCCAACCATCTCGTCCCTGTCGCGGGCCTTGGCAAAGACGCGAAGCATGTGCGCCTGCCACAGCGTTGGGCTCAGCTCCCCGCGCTCCCACTTCGAGACGGTCATCTCATGCACGCCGAGAAGCTGTCCGAGCCTCGCCTCCGTCATGGAGAGAGCTTTGCGCAACCGGGTGATGCCCCTTGGGCGCATGCTGAAGGTGGTTTCTGTGAAGGTCTTCATGACTTCTCTACCGGCACCTGGGCTCGCAGCCTGGGGATAGCCAGTTCGCAAGTCCGCAATCCGACCGCTAAAGGCATGGGCAACTTCTCGATCCCACCGATCGAGTTCACGTACTCGCGAGCCTTCTTCGTGCAGCGCTCCAGATCGCCCATCTCCCGCTCGCGCTCTGGAGTGCCGGGCGCAGTGCCCTGCGCAGCCAACAGAAGGTGCATCTTCGCTTCCGCCAATAGATCAACCACGCGGAGCAACTCAGGTGTGAGTTTCACGGCTTCACCAGCCGCAAATGCGTCTTCGCCGCCGCCATCCACTTGGCGATCTGCTGATCGGCCTCCCGCTCCACCTCGTCCTTGGTCTCGTCATCGAAGGCCGCGGCGTAGATGACCTCCAGTGGGTGTTTCAGATCGTACTCTTCCCCTCGCGCGAGCACGACCTTCTTGGCGATCTTGGTGACGCTGTTCCAGTACACAACGAGTTCGCGTTCCCCAACGGCTGCAAGTCTGACGAATGCCATACTTCCTCCGTTCAGCAGGGAGCGCAGCCAGGGTGAGTAGGGCAGTACACCTCGCACTCCTGCGCGTCCTCCTCCACGGCGTCCTCGTCCGACGCTTCCTCAGACCCAGCGTCCTCCTGCTGGGCGTCGGGCGCAACCTCGCTCTCCGCCTCCCCTGCGTCGGGCACCTGATCCCCAGAGCCGATGTTCACCGACCCGCCGCATGCGGCCAACAAAACCAACAACCACCCGTACCTGATCATGCCATTCCTCCCTTACTGTTGACGCCCATCGCAAACGAGCCCGGGGCCTGCCCAGCGAGTGCTTCCGCCATGTTCACAAAGGGGCACTCGATGCCCTTCACCTTCAGGGCTCCGATGAGCTGAAGCCCGATGTGCCCACCCTTCATCAGCTCGCATTCCTGATAGATGATCGCGCGCGTCGTATCTGTCATCCCGGGCTCGGTGCCGTTCCACAGCGCGGCGGCGTGCGTCCACTGCTTCGCGAACTGCTCCTGCGACATGTTGGGCTTTCCGCAGAGGATCGTGAACTCCTTGCCTTGCATCTTGAGTACGACAGTAATCTGGTTCGGATAGTAGGCGCAGAAGATGTCGGCGGCAGGGAAGCCCAGCCTGCGCAGGGCCTCCCACATTGCGAGCACTTCCCGGATCGGCGCGGGGATGTGGCGCGGTTGGATGGGTCGAACGCGGGGGCTCTTGGCTTTGGTCACGACTTCTTCTCCTGTATCCGACCGTACATCACACCCCACGAGAAGCGCCAAATAACGAACGACACGCCGCATTCGTCGAACTCAATAGCGAGCCAGCGGATCCAGACGGATCCTTCGATCAGGCGGCACGCGTAAGGCTTGACCCAGAAGGGCAGATCCAGCACCTGCCATGCCTTGCCGAAGCGGCGGAGCACTTTCACGGCTCCACCTCGTAGCTCGTGATCACAACCTCGCCGACCTTACCCCGCTTGCTGGCGTCGCAGTTCACGTTGCGCCGCGCCGAGACGGAGTGGATGCGGAAGCCGCCGAACATCTCGCGCACCTCGGGCGTGTCGGCCTGCGACAGCATCACGTACGCGCCTCGCTGCCTTGCCTCGCAGCAAGACGCGCGGAGCCGCTTCAAGTCCTCCAGGCCGAAGCCGCCCGGCGTGTACGTCGTGAAGTTCGCTGTCTTGGTTAGAGGCACATAAGGCGGGTCACAGTAAGCCAGCGAGCCCTCCTCCGCGTTCGCTATGATGCTCTGAAAGTCCGCGCACATGATGCGAGCCTTCTGAAGAGCCGCGGAGCACGCGCGAAGGTTCTCTTCGTCACACGTCGTCGGCAGCTTGTCGTCCTTCCACTTGCCCCACGGCACGTTGAAGCCACCGCTCTTGTTGACGCGATAGAGGCCGTTGAAGTCGGTGTGATTCAGGTAGATCGTCCTGGCAGCCGCCGCGGCAGGGGACAGATCCGCTGGCTTCAGGCTGCGCAGCGCGTAGTACCGCTTCTCGTCGATCGGCAACTTCTTCAGCTCGTGAATCACGGAACCCACCTGAAGGGCGACTGCTAGGTAGCAGCTCACAAGCTCCAGGTTGGCGTCGGAGACGGTTGCGTGCTCCGGTGCCAGATCGAAGAACATCGCGCCGCCGCCAAGGAACGGCTCGTAGTAGTGGTTGAAGCTCTTCGGCATCAGCGCGCGAAGCTGTGGGAGAAGCTGGGTCTTCCCACCTGCCCAACGGAGCAGGGGATAAGCCTTCACGTCGCCCCCGTCATGCGTCGGACATGCGTCACGAAGTCCTGCCCTGGCCGCACGTTGTGCTTCTCCAGGTAGTGGGCGAAGCCCTCGGGCCACACGAACGTCCCATCGGTCAGGTCTGCGTCGCCCATCTCCGCGTCGTCGATGCCGCACTTGAAGCGGCACGTGGAGTAACCGAAGTAGCGCTCCAGGACGCGACCCTTGCGCAGGTACGCGATCACCATGCCGCGCTCGGCAGGATCCCAGGAAGGGTCAACGAAGTCCTTCGGATCCGGAAGAGACAGCAACGATTGCAGACGAACGTTGCCCGCGAGCCACGTGAGAATGCCAAGTGATCGAGGAGTCTGGATAGCCTCAATGAGCCTGTGGAAATCCGATGGCTGCCTATCGGCTGACGGCGGTCTCCAGTACCCGATAGCCCGAAGCCCTTGCGTGCCCTCGATATTGTCGGGGTGCTTAGGCAGAACCATCGACTTAGGCTGCTCGATCACGGCGTCGCCCCCATCTCCTTGCACCCTGCATGCTTGGCCTTGAACACCGCTTCCGTCCAGCGCCAGTCGTGGAGACTGATCGGGTACTTGCGGACCTCACCCTTCCCACAACGGGCGCAGCGGATGGCGCACTGATTGTCGCTGACCATCTCGACCACGCCCCACGTCACCTCGACCGGCTTGCTGTCCTTACCCATCGACGACCTCCATCACTTCCACGCCCGCCTTCCGCGCTTGGCGCACACAATCCTCCGTGCCTTTTCCGCCCGGGAATGCCACGACGAGATCCGGCTTGCCTTCATCGAGCATGCGCCGGTTGCGGATCGGCCCCGCCGCATACCCGTCCCGATCCCAGTTGGCGGGGAACGAGAACAGATCGCACTTGAACACGTCTGCGATGTGAAACGTTCGCAGAACCCACTGCGCCGCGAGTGTGTCGGCTCCGCGTGCTGCGCCGTGGATGAGCGCGTCGATGCCACGCTCCGCATGCAGCTTGTCGAGAACCTCGAACACGCGCTCGCGGTTGGCGTAGTCCCTGCCGCCGCAGACCAGTACGCGCATCACAGTCCAGCCTTCCTGCGCATGGCAGCAACGTTGCTGGCCGACAGCGCCAACGATGCGCGACTCTCCGCCCGCGCTTCTGGCGACTTCACGGAGAAGCGCCGATACCCGTTGCGGCCAATCGGGCAGTCGTAGCACTCGTACTCCGCTCCGTACCCAAACCCGTAGTCGGGCGTGGTCAGTCCGACACGCTCGGATCCGCACCAGATGCACTTTACGCCGCTCATCGGATCTCCGTGGCGGAAACCCCGCCCTTCAGGCCGGGGAGGAGCCGCGTCCTCCATGCGTTGTAGGTCAGGAAACGCACATCTGCTGGCTTCGCGTTCTGGCAAAGGCGCTTACCATCTGCCACTGCGAGCAGGCTGATCCTCCCAGCCATCGTCCCGCCAACGTAGACCAACCCGTACTTCGGGTGCGTGACCAGCGATCCTCGCTTCAGTCCACGACTGCGCGTGCCCCCGTACGCCTTGCGAACCCCGCCCTTCGCGGGCTGAAGCATGTGCAGTTGTCGCCGATGCAGTCGGATCGGCGAGACGCACATCATCCGCTTGTTCTCTGGCAGAATGTGCCCACCGACGTACCAGTTGGCGAGCACCCAGCTGTCCACGCAGTGCGCCTCGAAGACTTCCGACATCTTCGACTTGGACTTCTTGAGCCCCGCGGCATTGCGCAGCTCGAACGTCTCCCACCCTTGCTTCACGTGCACGTTGCCGAAACGCTTCAGCTCTTCGTAAAACCACGCCTTACCGACTTCGAGCGGGGAGAAGCTGCGGTTCCACTTCCGCTGCCACTTCTTGGTCTTCGCCCTGATGTCCTCGACGGCGATGTCGGTGATCGGAAACACCTTCGCGAGCTGCTCGACGATGCGCAACTTCCACTGCCATCGTGCCTTCGTGCTCGGAGGAAGACCCCCGCGAGCACGGTTCTTCCTGCACGCCCGATAAGGCGTCTTACGGGACCGACGCGCCCGACGCATGTTGTGGCGCACCTCCACGGCATCCTTGACGTGCCGCACAGCATCCGCCTGGATGTTGAGCAGCGTGTGCGCCTCAGACTTGACCGTGAACCCTTCCTTCTTCGATCCGGGATCGATTCCAACCACAACTGGCTGCAAGACTCGACTAGACGGCTCAACGTTCAGGCGGATGCAGAAGATGCCTCGCTTCCAGAAGGGCGTTGCCTTCCTCGATGCGACCATCTGCCGCGCTCGCTTTTCCGAGCACGGCATCAATGGCATCCGCTGACTGTCAACAACTGGAACCACAAATCACCTCAAGAAGAATGCCCGTAAGGGCCTTGTGTATGCGCCACTTCGACACCTTCCGGCCGAGGGAAGCGGGGCTAGTGGGGCACCCCGCATGTCGCTCGCCCTGCCACGGGCAGCCGGTTCGGTTGGCGGCACGGAGCCGCCCTGTCTAGTCAACCGTTTGGTCTCTCTGGTCCGCATGGCTTTGCTTTCCTTCAAGCCCCTGCCTTTAGGGAGGGGTGGTTGACTGTAGTAGTAATGCGAGGAAGGGTGCACTTCCTGCAACTGGCACACGATCTGCGACCGCTCGAACTCGATGTACGGCCCGCGCCCGCCGATCACAACCCGTCGGTACCCGACCGAGAACAAGACGCCGGTCTCGGTGTAGAGGCGCATCATGGTCGAGCCTTCAACCGGAATGCGCAAGCGAGCAGCGTAGTCTTGCATCAGCCCTCCAGACTCTTCATGCGCAGCACCACCGGCAGCATATCCTTCCGCGCACGCTCCGCCGCCGTTTTCCCAAAGTGCTGCTCGATGCCTCTTGCCAGGATCTCAAACCCCCACCGAAGCCTCCACCGTACTCCGTCGTCTGCTGTGAAAATCACGTTGTCGATCCGCCCCACCTCCAGCGGGAACAGCCACTCGTGTCTCCAGAGAGCCGCCAGGGAAAGCGGAACCATCAGATCATCCACGTCAACGAGGATGAGCGCTTCGTCGCCGCCATCGGTTGCGGGGAGGAGCACAACGGTCTGCTCGACGCCGTTGAACTCGACGGAGCCCCTGATCTGGCGGCTGATACCGGGCTCGGCACTGTACCTGTTGGCCACCTCCCGCTGATCCCAGACCGACTCCATCGAGCTTGCCAACCCGATCACGTCTTCGAGGGAAGCGTGAACGTCGGCAAAGATAATGGGATCGCCGCATGACATTATGGCATCTATGGCAGCGCGGCACGCCATGCTCAGCCCGGTCATGTCGGAGCGGTACACGGGACGCTTTTTCATCGAATCTCCTTCATCCCGAACGGCAGCGTGAACCCCTTGGGCAGCACCCACAGGTGGTACAGGTTCGCGTGGTCAACCAACTCGGCTTGCGCTGGAAACACCTCGATTGCGACCCGGTCCTCACCGACGATCTCGTTCTTGACGCGCTGCAGTTCCTGCCAGGAGCGCACGGGGGCCTCGTCGTTGCGCCGGATCATCAGCCGCTCGACCGTGCCCCACTCCGTCACATGGTAGACGATCTGCACGACGTACACGTTGTTCTTGAACACCGCCTCGACGTTGCGCAGACTGGGGTACTTCGCCGGGTCGGGCCTGGGCACGCGCTCCCATTCGGACCAGCCCTGGCGCATGAGCTTGCGTCCGACCGACCTGGAGGCTCTGCGCTGGAGACGGCTCACGAGTTTGCTTCCTTCTTGCGTTCAGCGTCCATCTCCAAGAACCGCTTGCGCTGCCGCTCCCTTTGTGCTTCAGCCTTCGCCTCCGCAGCGTCGTACTCGGCCTTGGTGCAGATCGACCAGTACGTGACCGTTTCTGTCTCCACGACAGCCAGCTGCGCGCCGCACTTTCGGCATTCCAGCTCGGAGCCCGCCCTCATCTCGTAGTAATCGTCCTGTTGGAACTCGTGGCCACACACGGGGCACGTGACCATCGGGGCCGCCGTTGTGGTGCTCACTGCACGTCCCTCGAAAAGAGCGGGAACATCCACATCATGTCTGTCCTATTTCTCCTCATCACAGCGTCCAGATGCGCCCTTTGCAGAGCATCCAGGGGCCGCTTGCTATATGCGATCGACGCGGCGACCGCTGCCCTGAGCCGTGCGCGGTTGCGTTCCATGTACTTGCGAGCACGCCTGCGCCTCCTGCGGGCTCTGTGGCTACGAGAACTCATTTGTCGGCTCCGTACTTGTCCAAGTCTTCCTTCGGCCACCATGGGGGTGCCTGCTTTTTGACCACCAATGCCACCACTTCGGCCCTGAACTCCTTTGTGGCAGCGATCGACCACAGACCTCCATGCACCCATCCGTCTCTGAACCCTGCCGAGTAAAGCGCTCTCCCGACGACAGAGATCAGCAGAACGGCTTCGGCAAACATCGCGACGAGCAGCCAAACCCACTGCATCACGCCACCCTCTTGAGCGCCGTTGCGATCTCCGCCACGCGCTTGAAGTCTCGAACCTCGACAGCCTTCTTCAGCTCGGCCTCCATGCGCCGCGGTTGCCCATCCACGGCACGCCGCGGTTCGAGGTCGGGACGTTCGCAGTCGAATAGCTCCCGACACACCTTCCAGGTAGCGTCACCGTTCGAGTAGACGCCCCACATGTCGTTCATGTTGGTGAACACCGTGCCGCGAAACAGTCGCCCGTTCCTGCGCACGTATTTGATCTGACCGTTGAAGATCGGCTTCTTGTCCCGATCCACGTTCTGCCCACAGGTGCCTTGCCTATATTCCTTTTCTGTTGGCCAACCGCGCTCGTCTCGCTCGAAACGGATCGCCTCCCACCTCTGGTTGAAGTCCGCGAGCGGATCCGCGCGTGCAGGGTTCCGGCCCTCCATCGCGCGAAGAATCGACAGCGCGAACGGCTCCCCTGGCATCGGAGGCGACTTGCCAAAGTCCATCGTGTACCCGAACTCTATCCACTTCTGGATGAGACGCAGCGCGGCCAGCGCTGTCTGAAGCCGGATGAGGCGAGGCATCTTCCGCATCTTGTCGAAGTCGTACCGTCCACCGTTGCGGTTCTCGACGTTGGCGACGTTCTGATAGAACATCACCTTCATCGTGCGCCCGGACTGCTCCGCGTTGAACTCTAGATCGCCGAGACGCCCATATCTGCGGCACGGGCCAAGGCACTTGTAGTGCTTCTCGATCTCTGGGTCGCGCGTCACCTTGAACCCGTGGAACTTCATGCGCTCCATCGTGCTCTGGAACGTCTTCAACATGGCCACGTCGTCCACGTGCTCTTCCCAGACCATCACGGACGTGTCGTGGATACGGATGCGACCCTCGCGATGCCACCATTGCGTCATTGCCCGATACCTCGTCTGCTCAGGTTCACCGGCTCGCCATCACACTCCCACAACGGGTAGTTCGGAGGGCCGCATTGATCGATATGGCAGCAGCCGACATTCAGACTTTCCCACATCTTGCACGAGCCGCAGTCGCGCATGTGGCACAGGTCGTCGAGCGCTTCGAGAAAGCAAAGCGCGCACAGCACGCCCTTCCCGTCCTTGCCCGTCCACGGCTTGGCGTGTCCGTTGCGCTCAGCGAGGCGAGCATAGCGATCGAAGTCGGCCTGCTCGTGGAGTCGCCCGCACTTCCGACAGTTGGGAGGGATGCCGTAGGTGTTCATCGCGCTCACCACCACGGCTCGACTGGACGCCTTGGAATGACCCAATCGCCAACGTCGAGCCCGGAACACGCAGGATTCCCTCTGCTCGGGCGGGGGAATTTGTAGCGAGCCGTCCCGATCAAAAGCGCCGCTCCGACTCTACCCAAAAGGAAAGCCCCGATCAAGATTTCGCGCGTGGGAGCGTCCGGGCAGAATGCAAGCGTCTCTGTTTCCACGTCGGCCCCCGGGATACGAACGCGCAGAACCGTTGCTTGTCCGTCAATCCGCTTGCCGTCCGGGCCCCGTGGCATTCTCGGAGGCTCACAGAGCGTCGCTCCCGCTGCCCTTGCCGCCGACTTGGAGAGGAAGATGCCGCCCGTGAACCCGGTGTCCACAAGGGCATCGCGCGCGATCTTTCTCACCCAAGAAATCTCGATAGGGATTGTGATCATCGTCCCACCTTCACGACCCACCCATCGGGCAACGTGTACTCGCTCGTTCCTGAGTCGAACCTCGTTCCCTTCGGCCACACGATCCTCACGCGCTTGTCGGGTTCGTCAGTCACCCCGCAGCCGTGGCTGATCAGCTCCCTGCGCTGCCCCCGCAGGTTGTCTGCAAGGATCGACGTTGACAGCACCTCGAAGACTTCGTTCATCAGTTGAGCGCCTTTCCATCGGCTTCCGACGCAACGATCGTACCGTGCATGACTCTGCCGATCTGCGCGTTGGCCCGCAGGCTGTCGAGCACGGCTCCCTGAAGCGTCTCGCGGAGCGCGGTGTCAGCGTGCTTCGAGATCATGACCATCACCGGGTCGCCACGCACATCCACAACGGCCAGCGCCTCGTCTGGGAACCGGCCAGCGTCGAACTCCTCGATCGTCACCACCGGCTGGCGTCCCTGCGCAAAGACGACAAGGATCGCCGGGTCCGGATCCCCGCTGGCCCGAAGCACCATGACCCGGCACTGGATCTGTTCGAGCACGCTCGCCAGATCGGTTGCCATCCCTTCCTTGCCTGAAAACATCGCTTTTATTTCTTCCTTGACGCCGCGTCTCGGCATGTATATCACTGATGGTATGTCGCATCCCGGTGAAAGTCAACAGCTCAAAGGTCTCCAGATCGCTCTTCGTATCTCGCAGGAGATGGATGACGAACTTCTCCAGCTCGCGCAGCGATGGGAGCGCACGATGACGCTCGACACGCGCGTGGGCAAGACGACGATCGCGCGCGAGGCTCTCAAGCGGGGCATGAGGCTGATCGACGAGGAGCTTACGGCCATCGAGGCGAAGCAAGGGAAGAAGAAGGACGGCGGGCGATGACCTACGAGTACGAGTGCGACGCCTGCGGACACGAGTGGGAGCAGGAACAGAAGATCACTGAGGAGCCGGTGAAGGTGTGCCCGAAGTGCGGGGAAGAGGCGGCGAAGCGGCTCGTGTCCAACGGCAACTTCGTGCTCAAGGGGAAGAACTGGGCGAGGGATGGGTACTGACGCAAAGCCCACGTGGCTCCTCCGCGTCGAGATGCAGCACGCTGTCTTCGGTATCATCGTTGCGGCAGACGGCAGCGTGATGGAAGCCGCGCCCATCGCGAAGTGGTCGGTGGGTAAACGAGGTCGGGAAGTCGTTCGGTACTTCAGGGAGCGGGGAGCGACGGTAACGGTGCATGGAGGGAAGTAGTCGATGAGCGAGAAGCACGTAAAGATCGTCCGAGCAGTCCGGGACCAGCTCAAGGCCTACGGCGTCAACAAGGACGAGAGCCTGCGTGACGCTATCGATCGGCTCACGGCTGAGCACGCGCTCGCGACCGATGAAGCGCGCACCTACAAGAGGCTCACGGAGGAGGCGCAGCAAGAAGCTGCCCTGGCCCGCAAGACGCGTGACGAGGCAGAGGCAACAGCGATCGTCGCGCTGGCGAAGGAGAGAGCTGCGACGTTCCAGAACCGCGCGCTGCGAGCGTTCCTTGATCTGGTCATCGAGCGCAGCGGCGCGCAGATCCAGAAGGACTACGCGGGGGCCCTGGCGGAGATCGATGCGCGGAGCAAGACCATCGCGAAGGAAGCGGGCACGACCCGGCTGGAAGACGACATCCGAGAAGTGGAAGCCCGACGCGTGACGGCGTTCGCTCAGTCGATGCAGGGGAAGTCGTTCGACACCTACGGGAATCCGCTACCAAACGGCGTGCTTTGTAGAAAGAGGGACTCGTATCTCGACGACTGCCTCGCCCCGAACCCGAAACATCCTGGCGCGAATTGCCATCGTCCGAAGACGCACGGTGGCCAGCACCAGAACGGGGACGACGTGTGGGGCGATGAACCTGAAAGCAGAAAGGCAGGTGCGTGATGCCCTGGTGCTACGCAACGTCCAGAGAAGCCGAAGCATGGAACGGAAACTTCGCGACGCGGGAAGAGGCGATCGAGGAGGGAACTCGCGAGTACGAGGGCGACGCTGATCATTTCTTCGTCGCGTGCGGCGAGTGTCCGGACCCGGCTGATGCCATGCCCCGAGCGCTCGACATCATCGAGATGATGGTGGAGTGTGCTGGCGACGAATGGGGCGAGATCGCGGAGGACTGGCCCGAAGTCTCTAAGGAAGAGGAGAAGGAACTGGACGACATCCTGGAGGGATGGGCACGCAAACACTGCCGCATCTCGTTCTTCATGGTGGATGGCGACAAGGCAGAGGAGGTGCGCATCGCGAAGGCAGAGGAGCCGAAGCAACCGTGAGCGCGCGGCAAGAGAGGATGGTCGAAGCCAGACAGCGCCTCGATGACGCGATCGGCGCGCTCTCCGACCTGTACGAGTACGGCCACCTGCTCGCCCAGACCGAGCCCGACAAGCTCCTGATGCTGGCTGTTGAGGAGATCCGAAAGGCGCGGGACGAGAAGCGCAACGAGAAGAAAGGCACGCGAACACATGGACGATGATGCTGCCAACAAGACTCCGGAGCCCGCTCCGTTCGTCTGCCCATACCACAGGCCGTCTCCACCCTGGACATGGCGCGACACCGTAGGGGTGCTGCTCCTGATTGCCGCTGCGACCGTGCTCACCATCGGCATGTATCACGTCGAAAAGCTGAGCGAGCACTACTGGATCATGTCGGCCTACCTCACGAAGCCCATAACGCTGTACTCTTACCGTGGACATCGTGAGTGGGTAGATCGGGATCGGATCGAGAAGTCCGACGCGGACGACTACGGCCAAGCGTACAGGGAGGGGTACCACGACGGCAAGGGCATGTGCGTGGCCGCGTACAAGAGGACGAAGAGCCCAACTGCGCTCTGGGTCTCGACGGGTTGCATCGACGCCTGCGCTGCCATGCGCAAGGCGGGGGCTCACGACATGAGTGCACAGACGCCCGGACATGCCTGCGAGTTCTTCTGCGAGGCGGGCAACGAGCGGGGCTACGACGATCCGTGGCCGGTTGCGTGCTTCCAGCGGGCGAAGTCGCAGCAGGATGTCCACGACTGCTGGATCGGGGCGGAGAAGAAACAATGACCAGGATGGCTCACCACGAAGAGTGTGGCATCTGCCACAGCGACCACATGTGCGAGCACAGGCTTCCGAAAGTCGAACCTCGCCCTCCGAGCATCTGCCCCCTGTGCGGAGAGCCGATCAACCCGCTCGACGAGATCGAGACCGATCGGGACCGCCTGATGAGGGCAGCGCCCGGCTGCACCACCGATGGGTGGATCGCTCACAAGAGCTGTGTCACCAAGGCGGGCACGTGACCACCCCCAAGACAACGTGCGGGACATGCGGCGGTGACTACCCAGTCGGCTCGACATGTCCTAGCTGCGGTCCCCACAACCCCGGAGCGGCGCTGTTGGGCGCTCTCCGCGGGCACGGCAGTGGCTTGGCACCCGATCCGTTCGAGCAGGCCGAAGCGTGCCCGTACTGCGACATCAAGGACCAAGTGATCAAGGCTGCTGGCGAGCAGATCGAGGCTCTCGAACAGAAGCTCGCTGACGCCGCTGCTGATCGCGACAGGAACGCATCGTCCGTCGAGACACTGATCCGCGAGATTGGCTACAACCGCGTGCTACCGTATGGAGATGTGGGCGCTGCCGTCGAGTACGCCCGCGGGCTGCACGCGAGGATCGCATCCGACGCAAGCGACAACGCCAGATTGTGCAATGCCCTCAACCGGGACAAGACCGGGCTGGCGCAGGCGCTCGTGGATGTCCTGACTGAAGCCAGGGGTCGTCGCTGGCTCGGGCCAGAAGGCGGGTGGGGCTCGTACGAGTGGCAGGAGCACACGACGGACACGCTGCGCAAGGAGATCGAGTGGGCCCTGGACGCCATCGAGACGATCGCGAAGAAGGCGCTCGCCACGTCGGGCGCGCTCGCGACGGAGACGCTTCGGCTCACAGCAGAAAAAGCCCGCGCGATGTGCAGAACGGCGGTAGACATACCCAGCCGCTACGGCATGATCGAAGGCGCGCACCATAAGCAGTGGGTCATCGACCAGATGCTTCGGAAGATGCTCGGAGAAGCGGGCTACGCTACTTGGGTAGCGGGGATGAACGCGGACCCCGACTTCGCACCGTGGGACACGGGGATCGCGCCATGAAGGCCCTCTGCCCCTGTGGCCGCATCGCCACGTGGTTCTACATGCTCTGCACACCCGCTCCGGTCGTGTACTGCGATGCCTGCGTGCCCCGCAACTGCGCCTGCGGCGTCTGCCAGCAGTTCGGAGAAGAGCGTGACGAGCAGGGGCGCTTGACGCCCTGCATTTGGTGGGCCGAAGAGCCGCATGGAGTGGATGATAGCGAGCCCGGGTGGATCGCACACGATCAGCCGTTCGAGCAACCGGAGGCGACGTGAAAAAGCTCAAGGTGCTCCCACCCATGACGTGCGATCCCGGCTGCGGGGACTGCTGCGGTATCGTCCCGGTGACCGAGACCGAGTTCCAGCGGGTCGCTCGATACGCCCGCGAGCACGCCGTCGAGCCGCTGCGGCAAAGGATCACCTGCCCCTGGTTCCAGCAGGGCAGCTGCGCGGTCTACCCGGCGAGACCCCTGCCATGCCGCCTGTTCGGGCACACCCCGGGGCTGGC
Source organism: bacterium (assembly GCA_041648665.1). Lineage (NCBI taxonomy): Bacteria > bacterium. The sequence goes on from JBAZOP010000003.1 coordinate 118,328, forward strand.
GTGTCCGAGAGGGCACAGCGCGTTCGTGTGGGAGCGCGAGATTCAGCGCATGATGCGAGCGAACGGAAAGCCCGTAAAGCTGCTGCACGACGTGTTCCCCGACTTCAGGAATGGGATGGCGCTCGACATGTTTATCGATCAGATCCAGCAGGCCGCGCAGTTGTACGCTCGCGACATGAAGTTCGCGGGAGGGGTGTGAGTATGAGTAGGGACGAAGAACCGAACATCATGTTGCCGGATGAAACGCAGCGCATATCGGACCTGCACAACGAGGCCTTGGCTGACCTGAGCATCGCGCTCGACATACTCGAAGATGAGCAGTGGGACGGGGACACGGCTGCGCTACCGGACGAACGCGACAGGGGCTGCGCGACGTGCAAGAACTCGGAGGTGGATGGAGCGCACAAGTGCGATTGTGCCAAAGCCCTGCTGCTGCGCAAGTACGGGCGGAAGGTCAAGATCCAGGGGGATCCTTGAGGCTCAACTGGCACCGTCCCCGAGGCCACCCGATGCCCTTCCGACAGCGCTTCGCTCGTCCACAACCCCTGCGGTGCCGCTCCCTGCCGAGGCCGTCTGTGCCGCCTGCATGCGCCCGTAGCGCCGAGTCGCTGGCCTGCGTGAGAAGGACGAGGCTTGAGATCGCCGTCCAGCAGTTCGAGCAGATCGCGAAGCGCATCCAGATCGAGAACAGCGACACCGGAACCACAGCGTACGGCATCCGGATCGACCGGGGCCTGCTCTCGGTGCGCGTGTTCGTGAACGGCGAGCTTCGCGAGGTGATTGACCTACCAACCAGGGACGAGTACCCTACGATGTCGTACGGGAACCGCGTCTGACCCCACTCGCTGATAAGGAGCTGGCAACATGGATCTGGCCTCTATTGAGCAACTCGCAAATACCATCGCTTCCATCCCTGATACGCGGCCCGACTGGATGAAAAACGTGTGCATGGGAAATGAGGGCTGGCTATATTACAGATTCTTCCACGAGTTCATTCAAAGGCATGGGCCAGCGCGTGTTGTAGATATTGGGACTCACATGGCAGGTTCTGCTGTACACCTCGCCTGCGGCAACCCGCAGGGCCACGTCTACACAATGGACCCGGACCCGAACTCAAAGAACTGCGTCGCGCTTCTTCCGGTGAAGAACATCACGGCGTTCACGGGTACTTCCATGGCTCTGGCGGATCAAATCCGCCGGTTCGGGCCGTTCGACATCGCTGTCATCGACGGCGAACACCACATCAATCACATGTACCCAGAATACGTGTGCTACCGAAGCATGGTGAAAGACGGAGGGCTCATCTTCTTCGACGACGTGAACTATGACCAGTTCCCCAGCATGCGTATTGCCTGGGATCTCATCCCGGACCCCAAAGCGCTGCTACCTACGCTGCACTTCTCTGGGTTCGGCGTCTGCAAGGTAGACCACAGCATCCACGCCCTGGAGCTTCGGGCCGCTCTGCGGCAGAGAGAGCGAAGAGCTACGGCTTGATCGCCTCGAAGAATGAGTCGAGACCTTCGATGCGGTTGTCCACGATGACGTAGGACTTCCTACCGTTCTCGATCATCCACTCCCCGAACAGCACCTTGTACGCGTCGTGCGAGAAGCGCCAGCAGTCGGTCGGATACGCATGGTACCCCCATGCCCAGGCGGCGCTGATGCACAGTAGCCCACTCGGGCGAAGCACGCGATCCATCTCAAGCACGAGCTTCCATGGCATAGAGACGTGTTCCAGGCTGTTCGCTGAAACCACTGCATCCACGCTTGCGTCGGCCAGCGGGATCTTGAATGGTTCCTTCTCGACGATGTCTACGTTCGGACCTTTCTCGATGTCGAACCCGATGTACTTCGGGCCAAACAGCCCGCGCAGGTTCCCATTTACGTCGTAGGCTCCAACATCCAGGACCACCGCATGCTTCGGCACCTTCTTCGCGAACTCCGCTAGTCTATTGTAGCTCTGTGCGTGCATTTTCGTTCTCCCGTTTCAAAAAACCAGTTGGGTTCCATGTAACACAGAACCGCTCCCGATCCCTGTCGCTTGCAAACTTTTTGTTTTCGGCCAGAAATGCCGCGACCGCCTCATAGGGGCCAGGAGAATGGCCGACGTTCAACCCGTGATGGCAAATCGTATCTTCCACGATCAGATAGCTGCCGCACGTTACCACGTCTCCATAGGTTCGCATCACGCTCAGCGTGTGTTCATACGTGTGCGCCGTGTCCTCAATCACGAGAACCGTCTCCGCTCCGCTGCACAGTTTCTTCACATCTCCGAATCTCGCGATGACATCCCCCTGCACCAGCTTGATTCTAGGGTGCCTCGGAACCGTCTCGTGCAGCATCGCGAAGCTCTTGTCCACACCTACGACGAAGCCCTTCCCGATGCTCTGGCACGTGTCAGCAAGCCACAGTGTTGCCCCGCCCCTGGATACACCCAGCTCGACGACAGCGTTTGGCCGAAGCTCGTACATGATCTCTCGATACGTCCACAAGTCGAACGGGTTCTTGAGTGCCACGACTCCATTGTACGCCATGAGACCGGACATCAGGCGCTCCTGGACTTTAGCGAGAGCGTCGCGTACCTTCGCCTTCTGCATCCCTCGCAGGAGCTTCAGCATATCCTTTGCGCACGCCATGACCCACATGTCAGCAGGCACGCCCACCGACTTCAGTGGCCACGGATGGCGCGGTGTGAACAACTCTGCCTCGACAATCGGTAAAATCTCCGACACTGGCCTATCAAGCATGGCTTCCATGATTGGCATGATTCAACCCTTGAAATACGGGCTCGCTGGCGGAGCCCTGTGCCCATACGCGGAGACCTCCCCGATGTGCTTGCACATGCAGGGGTGAGCGTTGAAGATTGGGATCTTGTGCAGCGCACAGGCTCGGTTGATGCCCATATCCGCGTACCAGTCCAGTGCCCCGCCATAGACCGGCAACAGCATCTTCTCGCTAATCGTCATGGCAAATTGCGACGCGACAGCAGCAGGCATGCACAGACCATGGTTGGCGTAAAAAGCAGTCGGGTACTTCCACTTCATCAGGAGATCCTCTCCGAAGCCGGTGGCATCCACCCGATCAAAGTCTTCCAGTCGATACAAGTGATGCAGAGTTATCATCCACTTGTCGCACTTGCCCGACACGACGCGCACAAGCGCTTCCACTCGCTTGTACCAATCGCGAGCCAAAATCACGTCATCCTCGAATACGCACCCTGGCTCACCTGTCTCCGCGATCCACTTCAGAGCCCGCACCAAATTCAGGGTCAGCCTGATGCCTCCATGCGTCGCGTCCGCGAGTTCGATTGGAGGGGTCACGTGGACATACGTGCCTTCCGGGACTGATGGTACGATATGATGATCGACGAATACCCCCATGTTCGTGGCCTGAAAAGTCGGATCTTTCTCGACCATCTCGCGCAGCGTCTGCTCGCAATATCCATACCCGATCCCTATTCTAGGAGCCGTGGTGGTTGCTGCGCGCATCATGATCTTTGTCTCCACGGATACCGCCTGTTACCACACGGTTTGCACCATCGGGTGATGTAGTAGATGTTCTCGGCTCAGTGCCTGCTCGACGTATTCTCGATACCTACCCACGTCGCGACTGACGCGCCGACCGAACCGCTTTGGCCCATCCATGTGCAGAATCACCTTCCCAGGCGTGTCTGACATCAGGCTGTACTTTTCCGGATCCAGTTGCACAGGAGAAATGTCCGCTTCCATCGCTGCGCAGTTCATCGGAGTATTCTCAGGAAGGATCGCCAAGGCTCGCGCGTTCGGATGCGCAATACCGAACTCCGACGTGCGCTGAAACATCTGGATCACCTTCTCACACCGTCGCACAAACAAGAATGCTGCCCCGAAGTACGGCCTCCTGTTCAGTGCGTCCTGTTCTGGCAAGTTGAAGAAACTCTTCAATTCTGCACCCGAATCGGGGCAGATGTCCAGACGACTGCCAAGATCGCTTCTGCATCTGGCATGGTCGTGCCTAAGCTCTACCGTGCTTGAATGCACCTGCATGTACGAGGAGTTGTCCACTACGGCTGCCAGCCCGGTCCTGTGAGACTCCTTGATCCCTTCATGCAGCGAAGCAAGTGGCACGGTGTCCGCGTCGAGAAGCACGACCTCCCTGTCGCCTGCGCAGCTGAGTAGGTGCAACCACGATCTGGGCTTGCGAATGTAGTGCTGCGGATACTCGTCATCCACAGGGCGGTGCTCTATCCAGTCCGGGAAGTCTCTGGCATACTTCTGGGGGCTGTAGACGATCACCGTCATATCAGGATCTGCGCGTCTCGCGCAGCATGCGCTTATCAGCGCCATGCCGACGTAGATCCCGTCCGCGTAGTACGCAAGGATCGTCTGGCTCACGCGACGCTCCGCTTCTTGAACACCGTGGTCGCGCACCCCAGCCTCTGCAACTTCTCCACAGATACTGGGCACGCGACGCCGCTGGAGCTTATCTCCCAAGCGTCGTACCCGCCCTCCATCATCTCAACACCGAACCTCTTCGCGTAGTGAGGACGCCAGCTGCACACAAAGATCGGAGGCTTCTCTGTGGATAGGATACCGGAAGCTCCCGACACGACCTCTGGTTCAGCCCCGCACGCGCCGCAGAATATCACGTCTGGAACACTCGACAGGGCGAAGTCAAGATTCGCCACTTTCACGTCCAGCGACATCCAGTCGTCAGCGCCGCAAACGATAGACCCTTCCATGGGAGAACGGGGCGGGCACCTGAGATCGTGACTTCCGCAGACATCGCTCACCGCGCACTCGTGTACGTCAGTGACGGCAGAGAGCCCGTTGAGCCTCAGATTATCCATCAGCAAGGGAACCAGCTGTGGGTTCGGCTCGAACGCGTCCACGTGTCCGTTCTCACCAACGAGATGAGCGAACAGCATAGTGTAGTAGCCAACGTTCGCGCCGATTTCCACGACGTGCATCCCGCGACGGATGATCCCGCACATGGCAGCTGTTATCCAGCTTTCCCAGTAGCCATCGAACACGACATGTGGCGCAAACGTCGTGTCCGAAGAGAGCACGAACGTCTTGAACATCCCAAGCGTGTGGCAAAGCACTCTATCCGGCGGGAATGAAACCGCCCTAACTTTGCTGCGAGAGAACTCTTCAATCTTCTGAGGAGTGGGGTTGCTCAGGTAAATCGACATCACTTCCCCGCATTCGTCAGTGTGTCGTTGTACTCTTTCGCAGCGCGCAGAACGCTCATGTCCACCCCAACACTAGCGGCGGCAACGAGCATAGCGTTCGTATCCTTCGGCAGGCATTTCCCACCGAACCCCCTATACCCCTTGTGGAACACGTCCAAGTGCGTCGGCCCACACATCGGGTCCACTTCCGCCGCTCGACGTATATCCTCGTACTGTGCCCCAATCGCTTGCGACATGTCGTACATCTGGTTGGCGAACGACACCTTCACCGCGTACCAGCAGTTGGCGAAATACTTGACGAGTTCTGCCTCTGTGCTTTTCATCAGCAAGACGAACCCGGCTGGCGGCAGTAGCGACAACACCCGATGAAGAACTTGAGCGTCTCTGCTGCCCGCAAACCCCACAACGTGGCGCGCGGGGTGTAGAAAGTCGTCCACTGCTGTTGCGTCGGACAAGAACTCTGGCATGAATAGGATCGCCAAGGTAGGATGCTTGGCTTGTAGCGCCGCGGTAGTCCCCGGGGCCACGGTTGAGCGAATGACGACGATGATGCCCTCGCGAGCGGACAGCTTGCGCACAGCATCTTCGACAGCCGACACATCGCATGCTCCATCGGCGCGTTCAGGAGTCGGCACGCACACGAATGCGACTTGACAATCGGCAACCGCATCCCAGTCGTTGTAGCCCTTCGCCGGATCGTAGACGGACAGCTCGCATCTGCTCGCGAGCCACTCTGCCATCGCGGCCCCTACCGTGCCGTGCCCAATGACCGCTACACGCTCTGCGCTCACGCCTGCCCCTCCGCCGCTGCCTCCGCGGGGGCCATCTGCACGAACGGCGCGGTCACCTGATACTTCGCAAACTTCTTGGACCCGATCTGCTCCACCTGCTTGCTCTCCCGAAGCTCCCGCATCGCGCGCTTCACCTGCGAGATCGACCAGTCGAACTGTGTGGCGAGCGAGCCATGGATCTCCGCCAGCGCGACCGGCTCCGCGAACCCACTCAGGTAGCTCAGGATCTCGCGCTTCACGTCCTGCATCGGCGCAGCCTTGGACTTGCTCACGATGACCTTGCTCTTGCCGATCACCTTCTTGGCCCGCTGCATGAGCCCAGAACGCTTCTTCTGCACCTTACCCATCGGCTTACCGTCCCGGGCCACCTTGCGCGCCCCGCCCCGGCGATCCCCTCCCGCGTCCAGGTACATCTCGTGCAGGAACTGCTTGTGCGCCTCGCAGTGCGCCTCCGCGAGCTTGTCCGTGATCTCTTTCGAGTAGAGCGGCCTGAGCGTCGCAAAAAACAAGTCGTAGAGCGACGAACGCGCCTTCTCGATCTTCTTTTGGGACATGCGAAGAATGATTAGCCGAACAACAAGAATTTGTCAACGCGCCGTCATCGCACGATAGGCGAGGAAGCCAAGGATCGCTGCGATGACCACGACGGCTGCGCGTGGCGAGGAGGCCACGGATGCTTGGATCACAGGGGGTTGCGTGATGACGATCTCGGACTCCGTTTCGTCAGGCGGCGTCTCTTCGTCTGGGACTTCCGGCGAAAGGGACGCGTACAAGTTCGATAGGGCCTGCTCGATGGCCGAAGCGTAGTACCCGTCGATCTGAGGCTCGTCCCCGATGATGATGAGCGGCACCTGCTTGATGGCCGAGTCCTCGCCCGCGTCGTGAACGTTGACCGTGACGCCGTGGGAGGCCGGGTCCGACGCCATGATCTGCGCCTTCGCTTTTTCGCAATGCTCGCAATACGGTCGCGTAAAGATGTCGATCTGGGTTCTCACGCGTGCACCGCCCGGAGGATCTTCGGGGTGAGCCCGATCATTTTTCGCTACCAGACGCTGCCGGTGCAACATCTAATGCCGATGCATCCTTCAGGTTACCCCGAAGGACGGGTTGATCTCCCAAAGCTCGCAGGAAGATCCCGCGAGCGCCATTGTAGTCTCGATCCATCGAGAGTCCCGTCTTCGCCGAGCGCACCACCTTCGAGCCGCCGAGCTTGGCGTTCACTTCACCCGTCCACGATACCGTCTTGCTCGTCCAAGCCTCGTTCTGATCGAGCACGAGCTTGCCGTACTCGAATGCCTTGTGCTTCAGAAACATCCTGAAACGGTAGTGGGCAAACGTCAGCATCGAACGCACCGACTTCGCCCGGAGCTTACGCGCACCTCGTTGCACCATCTCCTGCGTCTCGAACGGAGGCAGGATGATCACGTCGAAGCTCTTCACTAGAAATGCCGCCACCTTGTGATGCAGCTCGTCCACGAGGTTGTGGAGCCTGCTCTGCATGTTCAGAATCGCGCGGCGCAAGTTCCGTTTTCGGAAGCGCTGCGTCTCCAGCTTGCGCCTGGAGATCAGATCGTCGATGTGCGCGCATAGCCGCTGAATCTGTCCAAAGTCACCGTCTCCGAGCTTGCCACAACCTGTCTCGGCGTAGAACGTTTGGAAGGATCGCACCCCGGGATCGAGAGCAACGACGCGCCCTTGGTTTTCGGCTGCGCATCGCTTCTGCTGTACGGGAACGATCAGAAACCAACGCCCTCTTGCACGTACCAACCGCAGATCACCGTGTCCCTTCGGCACCTCCTCGACCATTCGGATCTCGCCCTTGGAGAGAGTCGGGTATATTCCTCCACGACGGAATGCACTCTTCGGAATGAAACATGACTGCACGGGTTGTTTCCTGGACCTGAAGCCCACCTCTTGAAACTCGCCCGTCTCCATGAACTTGCGCTTCGCCGCCGACACCGCCCTGCACGCGTCCCTCATTGCCACGGATCGGATCTGGTAGGGCGTCTCCTCGGACCATGGCGGCAACGCCTTGAGCAGGCCCGTCTTGATCTTCTTCCAGTTCGCCTTGGTGCCGGGCGTTCGGAGGAAGGCGACCGCTGCGTTGAACGCGACGCGCGAGGTCCCGAGCCATCGGCGGAAGACGCCTGCCTGCTGGTCAGTGGGGTAGATCCGGATCTTCTTTGATTTGAGCAGCGTATCGTCTGAGGCCGTGCATTCGGCAAGAGAAGACGTGAACGATGGCAAGAAGATCGTCGGAAAGCTCCCGCTCGGGGCTGTGTTCAGTCTGATTGAGAACCACGAGTTCTCCACCGTTATGTTCGAGAAGATGCCCGAGAAGTTCGACACCAAAGCGGGCAAGGCGGTCCTTGTGGGCAACCACAACCGTGAGCTTTGCTCCGCGTGCCAGTCGGTCCAGTAGGGAGAGCAATCCTTTACGCTTGAAGTTGAGCCCACTCCCGATGTCTTTGACAATTTCTGCGTTCGGGAAGCGCTGTCGCATGTAGATGATCTGTCTTGCGAGGTCATCCTTCTGCTTGGGAGAGGAGACCCGGCAGTAGCAGACAATAGCTGGAGGCAGGCCGTCCTTGACGAAGGAATCGACATCGAGAAGCCGCTGGCCAGCAGCGTTGCGCACGTGTTTGATGAGCCCTTCATCGGCGTACTTCCGGATCGTGTTCGGGCACATGCCAAGAATCTGGCAGGCCATCCGCAGTGGAACCAACTTCATGGCGTCTGGTAGAGAACGGTAGCATCTCGTTAGCTATTCGTCAACCCCCAGTGGATGTCGGCGAGCATGTACCCCACGGCCCCGAGCACGAAGAAGATGACCGCGACCTGCATCGCCCCGCTCGCCCCAGCCTGCCGAGGCGCGGACAAGCCGAGGGCGACGAAGGTGTTGGCGGCGCGCACGAAGTTCGCCACGTAGTCGTGCTGGCCGTACATGCCCAGGATGCCAGGGCCATCAGCCATGCCGGTGTCGTTGCAGGCGCACGTCTCTGCGGGCTTCCCGCAACCGTTGTACGCCTTCACCGCCGCGAGTACCGAGCCACCGAAGTTCTTCGTCATCTTCACGATGAGGTTGCCCGCGTCGATGATCTGCTGCTCCGGGTGCTCGTTGTAGAACTGCGGCTCGTGACCGTACATCCGGCACGTCATCGGGATGAACTGCATCAGGCCGCACGCGCCAGCGTCGCTGCACACCGTGGGGTTGCCGCCCGATTCGATCTGCATGATGCCCACAAGCCAGGACGGCGGGATGCCGTTGATCTCGGCAGCGTTCTGGATGGCCGCGCCCCAGCGGCCCCAGACGTTTGTGGCCATCTTCTGAGCGCGCGCGCTTGCGATGTCCCAGGAGGGGAACCCCTGGCCTTCGACCTCGATCCGCCCGTCCTCCCACAGCCGGTAGGGGACGCCACAGGGATTGAACCACGCGCTCGGCATGGCCCCATCATACACGCGGGGCGCTTGTCCGAAAAGCGCCCGAGGCTGTATGCTCTCGTCCATGAAGATCGCCTTCTACGTCGGGTTGTGCGGAGGGTATGGGGCCATGGAGGCTCGTCAGTACGAGCGTCTACAGACAGAAACCGAAGCGCTCGCCAAAAAGAACCACGAGAAGGACGCATCGGTCCCGCTGTTTCATCCCGTACCACCGCTGCTCGTGGTAGACACGAAGGATTTTGAAGGTCACGGATGAAAGATTCGACGCCCCTCATCCTGGGAGGCCTGCTGCTCGTTGCGGGCATCGGCATCGCCAAGAGTCTAAGCGCCCGGTGCGTTCCGAACATCAAGGCGGGCTCGCGCGTCTTTCTGGTCGGCGACAGCCTTGCCGTGGGGCTCGGCCCCTACGTGAAGAAGCTCTGCACCAGCGTCGGAGCAGACTTCGATGCGGCGTCCCAGATCAGCACGACGACCGGCTTCTGGGTGGGCAACGCGGAGTTCAAAGCGCAGATCGCAGCGTTTCAGCCGACCATCGTCCTGGTCTCGCTGGGCACGAACGACACGGCGGGAAACACCCAGGCCCCGCAGCTCTCCGCCAACATCGCCGCCATGATCGACATCATCCGGGCGACCGGAGCGATCGTCTACTGGATCCTTCCCCCGACGCTGCCCTTCGCAGACAGGTTCTCGGCGCTCGTGAGGCAGACCGGGGTGCCGGTGTTCGAGTCGAGCAGGTTCGCCATCCCGCGGGGGCCCGACAACCTGCACCCCACCGGGCTGGGCTACGCATCGTGGGCGGGCGTCATTTGGCAGACCGCAACGTGCAGCAAGGAGCCACCCGCAGTCTCCCTGTCCGGGCTCGGCAGGCTGCGCTTCCTGCCCCTCAACGGTGTGAGGCCGCGGGCGAGCGGCGTGATGAGCCGTGTTGCCCCTGCGCGCCCAGTCAGACGGCGCAAGCCGACCATCACGTTCAGACGGACTTGAGAGGACATGCTCATGCGCGCACGTAGACCGTTTGGCATCTTCAACAACGTGCCCGAGCCATTGCGCGGGCTCGGGGAGGAAGACAAGGGCGACGAGTCTGGGTGCGAGTCGCTGATCCTTGCGGGGAAAACGAAAGAGTACGAGCAGTGCGAGGAATCATACTGGGGGAGCAGCGCGGGTGACTGTCACCAGTTTCAGAAGCGCATGAGAGAAGGGGGCGAGATCAACGACGATTGGTGTAGGAGCAAAGGAGGCACCGATCCCGAGCCCTGCGTCGAGCTGGCGCACTCCTGCATTTCCACCGTGGTTTGCCAAGTCTTCAACTACATGTACGGCGGGGGCGCGTTCACAAAGCAATGCGGCCAGTACGGCGAGCCCGTGGGGGATGTGATCTGGTACCTGTCCGGTTTTCAGTTCGCCTCCGGTCTGCTTGGCCCCATTTCGGAAGCAATCAAGTGCATCGGTGCCAACTCAGGATCCTGCTGGACCAACATAGAGACCCTCTATTCCCAGTATGCGAAGGGCGTCGGGAAACTCCTCGCCGACATCACCAAACTCTGGGACACCCAAAGGGCCGAGGCGGGGCTGCCCTGGTCTGCGGTCTGCATCGACGCCCCATTCCTGAGTATCGCCGCGATGATCGCAAGGGGAGATGTCCCCGCTACCCTGAACGCGCCGTCGAGGGCAAAGCTCCTCAGTGCGTTGAAAGCCTCCCAGGGCTACGCGCCCAAGGGCTGGGCGGTCACGGAGGGCTACGCGCCCAAGGGCTTCACGATGGCGTGCGTCAAGGACGGGGGATGCGAGTGCCCACCGAAAACCTTCGGCCTGGAGGAAGCCTTCGTCGAGCTTTCCCTGTGGACTGACCCAAACGGGTTTCAGAAGACCATTTCGACAAACAGGCTGGTGTTCCTCAACAAGAGCAGCTGGGTGCAGGCGTTCTCACGAGGGATAGCCTCCAGCGTCCAGCTTGTGGATCCTGAGATCGCGAAAACGTTGAAGCCTGTTTCTGTGATGTCGCTTACGAGAAAGTTCATCGCGGGTCCGGTGGGCCTGTCGGGCGAAGACATGTCCGGGTACTCGCCCCCTATGCTCCCGGAGGGATCCAAGCCTCTCAAGCTGTTCTTGACGTACGACCTGTTCAAGCTGAACTACGAGAACAGCTCCGACAACTGCGCCTTCAACCTGTACATCGACCAGAAAGGTGGGCCGGAAGCGTGCAAGAGCATCGCGGCCTCCAACGATTCCAGGGTCTGCGCAGGCGTTGCGCAAGAGCTTCTTAGTCAGAGGCTGGAGGCTTTGCGCCGGGTGCTCCCACTCGTCATTGGCGCGATGACGGCGCACAACGCGCACTATGCCATGCGGTGGCAGCAGTCCAAGGGAACCATCCCTTTCCCTGCCCAGGGCGCTCCCGCCAAGAAGATGTTGTCCGTGAGGGCACTGAAGCTCGACCTCGTACCGGCTGCTCCCAAGGCCAAGGTCTCCATTGCGCCGAAAAACAGGTTCTCCATCGTCCAGCCGTTGAAGCCGGGTGTGGATCTACCGGGCAGAGCAGGGTCCGTCACAAGATGGGTGCTCATCGCGGCGATCGCGGCCCTTGTCGGTGTGGGGATCTGGGCCGGGACGAAAAAAAGGCGAGCAGCCCCGAACCGCCGCCGCAGAATCCGCCGATACTGAAACAAGTTGGAGGAACGGGACAGCTCGTGATACGCATGGTGTCGAAGGAGCGACAACCATGCAATTTGTCGAGATTTTGTTCGGTATCATCCTGATGTTCGCCGCTACCCGAGGGAAATTGCCTGAAGATCAGGTGCGACTTCACCAAGTGGCCTTTGATCAGTGGGAAGCCGTCGATGCAGCGCCCCAAACCCCTGTCCGCGGAGAAGCGGGCCGCGAAGCATCAGCGCTGGCCCTGGCAGCCGTCTCGGGGCACGAGAGCGGGTTCTGGTCCAAGGTCCAGGACTGCTCGGCCTGCTTCGTCGGTAGCCAGTATTGTGATCGCGGAATGAGTATTTCACTTTTTCAGTTGCGCACCGGGAGCGGGGCGTTCGGCGACTACACGCGCGAGCAGCTCTGTGAAAGCAATGCGCTGGCGACGGAGCGCGCGCTCGTGCTGCTCAACCGGCATCGGCGGGCGCACACGACCCTGGCGCTGTTCAAGGGCTACGCACGCGGGGGTCGCAGCGGAGCCGCCGAGGAGATGGACGCGATGTACGCGACGGCGCTGCGCAAGGCGGGCATCGTCGTCACCTACGGCACGACGGTCGATGCCGAAGGCAAGGAGCACAGGGGGCTCAAGGCTGCTTGGCTCCCTGGCCGGAAGCCGGTGCCGGGTGAACCAGAAGCTGCCATGCCCACGTTGCCCAGACTCGACATCCGTCTGCCCGATCCCCTGCGTATTGGGGCCTGGAACAGTGAAGCTGGTCGTCCCACATACCAACTTCGATTTCTCGCGCATCCAGGTACCTAAACCCCGTCCTGCTCACCATTTGCACAAACGCTTCCAGCCCCTTGGCCGCTCGCCTGAGCTTCGGAGGCCCAAGCCAGACGACCTCACGAGCCCCGAGCCCATCCAGCCGCTTCGACACGCGGGCCAGGAACGGCCCCTCGTTGCGGACAACGGACGGCCCCATATACGCATCGTTCGAGCCCAGACTGACCAGCACAGCGGTGGGACGGAACTGCGCGGCCATGGCCCACAGCGGGCCGTCAGAAGCCCAGGAAATGACGCTGGAGCCAGGAGCGACGACCGCTTTGAACGTGACGCCGTCACGCGTGGCGAGAACAGGAAACTCGTGCGAGAGCAGGAACGCTTGGGAGTCCCCGATGAGGAGCACACGATCGCCTGCCGTGAGGGACATGAGCCCAATGGTAAACCCGAGTGTCCAGAATCCCGTCACGTGCAGCCCTGCTTGATGTAGCGGACGAGCTGGTCCATCGTCCTGAGCGCGGATCGCTGACAGACGTAGAAGTTCTCGTCGATGTTGCGTACCCGATCGTGTTTGGCCACGATCCGGAAAAACGTCTTGGTTTGACTGTTGATCGCGAGCATCGCTCCGGTGATCTGGCTGACGAACACGTAGGCGACCGGCGGGGGCTTCTTCGCATCGTAGCCCGCAACGGTGTCTACAAAGGGTTCGTCGTAGGGGAAGTCGGCAGCGCAGGTGAACCGCTCCCCGCGGCTCTTGATCTCGATGACGTGCCCATCAACGATCAGGTCGGTATCGGACTTCGTCCACCGGCTCGCTTCCGATACGTCCTGCCGCACCGTTAGGTTGGGGATCTCGACGGCGAGCCCCGAGCACCGGAAGAAGACGGCGGGCAGGTGCTGCCACGCGTAGCCCTTCTTCAGCTGATCGAAGAACAGCGCGTCGTTCGAGAACCAGTCCTCGCTCACAACGAGCCTTCGCGCACACGTCGGAGCGTGTCCCCGATCTGTTGCTGCAAAGCGATCGATTCTACCCGGAGCGCTTCATACTTCGCCATGAGAACGCCGAGATCGGACGGCGCGTCCGTCTGGTCGTTGTTGTACCGGCATGTCGAATCAGGCTCTGATCGGAACCACTTCTGGACGGCCTCCATCCATTCACCGCGGCACCCCTTGCACACGCGCATCGAGAACAGGCCATACGTCGTCGCCTGTTCCTCCCACTTGTACGGAGGAGCCTCGAACTCCGCACAGCCGAACTTCGGGTCGTCACCGCAGGACTTCACGACGACGCCATGCAGCCCGATCGGCATCAGAGGGATGCCAAGCTCGCGCATATCGTAGAAGCACGCCATGCACAACGTGCGCCTGTCCGTGCCGATGCTCCCGCAGCGTTCGCACTTCTCGCCTTCGCTCACGGCTTTTCTCCTTCTGGCACCTTGTGCGCCTGAACCTTGCACGACGTGAACCACTGCGGCCTGAGATTGTACTTGTCGAGCCACGTGTTCCAGGTGGCTTCGAGCATCGCGTCGAGATCCTCCATCTCCCCGCGCGGAACATCGTCGAGCCACGTCTCTACCCAGTCGGCTCCGAGTGTGTCGTCGCAGGCGCGCTCTTGTGCATCCTCGATCACGCGGTCCGCAACGGGTGGATACGTTTCGGTCGTGTAGTCAGCCTCGCACGTCCAGAAGTTGTCGCCGGGCTCCAGATCGAACTCCGCGACGGCTGCGGCCATGGCCTCCTCGCGCGTGTCGAACGGGCCGCACGAAAACGACTCCTCGCTGTCGCTGGCCCAAAACGAAGGTTTCGATTCTGTCTTGTCTGCCATTGCTCAATACTCCGTAGTGCAAAGGTATCCGCGTCCATCCGACTGGCACCACTCCGCACACGTCTTGCGCGGGTGGCCGACTGGGCAGTCATCGTAGTGGCCGTTCGGACCTGGGGCGTCCTTCGGTTGCGGCATCGGCGGCAAGTCCTTCAGCCTCGCTCCTACCTTCGCCATGAAGCCAACGTAGTTCGTCGCCGCTGTGTTGTAAGCGTCCGCAACGGCTTGGTGCGCCTTGGCCCTGGCCCCGCAGCCGCAGTCAGTTGTCGGTGTCGTGTCGTCGAGCCAGATGGCCAGCATCGAGTCGTCGGGTAGCATCTCCCACTCGCTATCGGGATAGTCTTCGCGATTTTCTCCCGTCGTATTACACCAGACAGCCCACGCGTCGTCGATGTCGGCGGCAACGACCCACTCGTAATCGTTGGTGAAGACGTGAAGTCCGTCACTCGGCGGGGTCATGGCACTACTCGCTTTCGTTCTGCGATCGTCGCACCCGTCTCGTCCTCCACGCACATCGACACGCGCCCGCTCTTGTACACCGTCACCCACAGAACGAACGGCCCGACACGCATCCACCACGTTCGCGTGGTCATCTGCTCGATGTGCAGCCAGTGATCGATCACAAGTTCGTCGAAGCACAGGTCGCTCCGTTCCTCGATCGCGAAGTCTTCGGCGCGCGAATGGGCAAGGATGCGCCAATGGTGCCCGGGGCGCGCGGCCATGGTGCGGTTGTGGGCGGCAACGCGCTTGTTCCACGATGACAGACTCTCGCCCGCACGACGCGCTTTCATCCCCCACCTCCCCCGCGCAGGGCGGCTTCCAGCGTTTGGATTGCCGACTTGATGTGCGCCTCCAGGTCGGTCACGGTCGCGAACCACACGATGCCGCGCGAGTCGTCAAGCACTTTACGCGCAGCTTCCACCGCCGCGTCCCGGGCCTGCTCGGCGGCGCGCCGCAGGTCCGCCCTGCGCTTCGGCGGGTGCACCCCGGCCGCTGGGTTCGCCAGGATGATGTGGCGTTCTACGGCATCCTGGAAGCACGCGCGCAGCAGGTTGAGCACGTTGCGCACGG